>NZ_JAHBDP010000072.1:0-74650 GCF_019956495.1 Pseudomonas sp. BF-B-26
GTGTGACAGTCATAGTTGATGTTGACTGACACACCGCTTTCGCGAGCAAGCCCGCTCCCACAATAGTTTTGTGTCGGTCGCTAGTCCTGCTCAGTCAATGCTGTCGCCGCTTCAACCAACTCCAGCTCACTGAAGACCTGCACACCATGGCGCTTGAGCAATGCGGCAGTCACGCCTTCGCCACTCACCTTCACCCCACTGAACGTCCCGTCATAGGTCAACAGATTCCCGCAAGACGGGCTGTTGGCCTTGAGCACGGCAATCCGGATGTCGTGCTTTTGCACCAGTTCCAGCGCCTGACAAGCCCCCGAGAGAAACTCGGCGCTGACGTCGTCGCCCTCGGTGGTGATCACTGAGGCGTGGCCATCCAGCACTTCACTACCCTGCCCGCCCGAAATCTCGGCCGCTGCCCTTGGCGTCGGCAACCCGCCGGCCACCTCCGGACACAACGGCACCACCCGACCTTCATCAAGCCACTGCTGAAGCTGATCGAACGGTCCACTGGCCCCGCCGTCATAACGTACGCGGTGCCCCAGCAGACATCGGCTAACCAGAATTTTTTGCATGATCAGAACGGCTCGTTGCCACGCCGCCGGAACCAGCCGGTCAACGACAGGCGATCGCGGTTCGCGGGCAGGACTTCGTGGGGCACTTCACCCGACAGGAACACCACCAGGCATCCGCCGGTGGGCACCACATCATGTTCGACGCTTTCATTCAGGTACATGCGCAACTGGCCGCCGTATTCGGGCAGCCAGGCGTCATTGAGATAGACCACCGCCGACACCATGCGCCGGTCGTCGTCGCGGAAACGGTCGACATGCCTGAGGTAGAACGCGCCGGGCGGGTACAGCGCGAAATGGCTTTCGAAATCTTCCAGGCCCAGAAACAAACCGCGATTCATCGCCTCGCGCAGGCTGTCCATCAAATCCAGATAGCTGTCGCACACCAACGCCTGGCCGGGCTCGATCCATTGGATATGGTCGCCGCGAATCCCCTCGCGAATCCCGGATGTCGACCCGCGCCCTACGGCGGCCGGGGCCAATTCGCCCTCGGCAGCACGTTTACGGCACTCAGCCGCCAGTTCCCGGGTCAGACCCAGAGGAAGGAAAACATTCTGCTGCGACCAGCCATGTTCGGCCAGGTCGTCGACGATACGTAACAGCAGCGGGTGATCAGAGGGTATTCGCATGCCGCGCATAGTATTCCTGTGCCTGAAAATCCGACAGAGCCGCGCAGCGGGTTGATACGAATTCTCGACAAGGACGAATGCCACACGGAGAATAGTCGCCTGCTGACAGGAGTCCCTATGCGCCGTTTGCTTTTTTCACTGTTGATGTTCTGTGTATTGCCCGCTTGGGCAGACGGCCACGACCAGTTGTACAAGGTCGCCGGTTGGCCAGAACAACGCGCGCATTTCAACGACGCTCTCTCGGCGGCTCAGCAGCGGTACCAGAACAGCCTGCCGCCGGCAGTGTTCCAGGCGCTGGTGAATAACAGCAATCAGCGCTTTGCCCCCCAGGCCGTCGACCAACGCGCCGAAGCGCAATTGCGCAAGACCCTCGCCGATCCGAAACCTGCGCTGACATTCTTTCAGTCGCCCCTTGGCAAGAAAATCGTGGCCGCCGAATTGCTCGCGACCCGTCGCGACCAGTTGGCAAAAAACGCCAAGGGTTTGCCCAAGGTCCAGGCCAGCGACAGCCGCCTGCTGATCATCGGCCATCTGGCCCAGGCCTTGCCCGCTCGCGAAGCCGGCGCTGAAGTCAGCCTGGCGATTGCCGGCGTCGCGGCCGACAGCCTCAGTTCGATGATCCCCGGCCTGCTCGGCGGTGGTCAGGCGCAAGGCATGTTGAATGGTCAGCGTCAGCGCTTGATGGACCAGATCGGCAACGACCTGAACAACACGCTGTTGTATGTCTATCGCGACCTGTCGGATGAAGAACTGGAAGAGTTCGCGACCTTCGCCGAGTCCACCGAGGGCAAGGCTTATTACCAGGCAGCCCTGGCGGCGATTCGCGCGGGGTTGGCGGTGGGGCAGGACACTTCAAGTCTTCGCCAGTAATTTTTAGCGCCTGCAAGGGCCCCTTCGCGAGCAAGCCCGCTCCCACATGGGATCTGTGGCGTACACAAACCCCCTGTGGGAGCGGGCTTGCTCGCGAAGAGGCCAGCACAGACGCTAAAGATTCCGCCCCTTGATCCGCTTGGTCAAAAACCCGAAATACTCCCGCCGCAACGCCAGCGTCTCATTCGCCAGGTGATGCCGCGCCTCAGGCAACATCAGCACCTGCGGCCGATCGAACTTGCCCCGCAACACTTCAAGGTTATGCTCCCAATCCACGGTCATGTCCGCCTGCCCCTGCACAATCAGCGGTCGCCGCATGCTGTACGGTGCGGCTTCGATGCGCTTGATCCAGCGCGCCAACGCACCGACCCAGGCGGTCGGCAAACGGAGCGGCTGCAACGGGTCCGCTTGCAGGAAAGGCAGAAAATCCGGGTCGTTGGAGTTCTCGCTGAAGCGCCGGGCAATCGCTTTGACGAAAGGCTTGAGCAGGTAATAGCTGAGTTGCGACCAGCCCCAGGCCCGTGGCCTTACCAACGGCGACAGCAAGATGACCTGGCCCTGGGCCGGACTGCTGGCGCCCTGATTGAGCACATGATCGATCACGATCGCGCCGCCCGTGCTTTGCCCGCACAGGTGCCACGGCTGCGGCAGATCGAGGGATTGCGCCTCGGCGAACAACCCTTGCAGCGTGTCCTGATACTCGGTGAAATCCTTGATGCTGGCCCGTTCGCCGCTGGACAGTCCGTGCCCCGGCAGGTCGCAGGCAATCACCGCAAAATTCTGATCCAGCGCCCACTCGATCACATGCCGGTAGAGCCCGGTGTGATCGTAATAACCGTGGAACAAAAACAGCGTCGCCTTCGCCCGCTCGGGCCACCAGACCTGACTGACCACGTCATAACCATCGACCGCAAAACGCCCAAGGCCAGTGCGCACGTTGCGCCCCGCAAAATCCAGCCCGTAGAAATGCTGGTAAGCCAGCGCTTCCTCCGACAGCGGCTGCCAGTCGGCCAGCGGCCGCAGGCTGGCACGCAGATGATCGGAGTCGAAAGTGGCAGACATGAGCAATTCCAGAACGCGAAACAGACTTTATGGGCCTGCGATATTCATCTGTTGGGGCAAGCATGGCAAGCTAGCGCACCTTCGAGGACTGAAATCCATGCGCTCGCCCTACCGCGCCACACTGCTTGCCAGCCTGCTCGCCCTCGTGTGTGCCGGTTTGCTGTGGGCTGCATACGACTGGTTTGAGGGGCGCTACTTGCGAGCGTTCAGCGAGCACACCGCGGTGTTCTCCGGCGACCCGCTGCGCCTGCCCGACAACCTCGCCGGCCCCGGCGCCATCCGCCTCGTGCACTTCTGGGACCCGGGCTGCCCGTGCAACGTCGGGAACCAACAACACCTGAGCGAACTGGTTGAGCACTACGCACCGCAAGGCGTGGAGTTTTATGCGGTACAAAAACCTGGCAGCCACGGTCAGTTGCCGAACACCTTAAGCAGCCTGAAAAGCATCGTCGTCCTGCCAGGTTCCGAACAGATCCCCGCGAGCCCGGCCGTGGCGATCTGGGATCGCAGCGGCAAACTGGCGTATTTCGGCCCGTACAGTGAAGGCCTGACCTGCAATTCGAACAACAGCTTTATTGAGCCGATACTGCAAGCGTTGAGCGAAGGCCGCGCGGTGAATGCCACGCACACACTGGCCGTGGGTTGTTACTGCCCGTGGCCTGTCGACGCAGTGAAGCAAGGCTGACAGGAGACGCGAATCCCTCCTAAGTGCGATGGCCATGGCGGCAAGCCTTGTTAAACAGTGGCGCCAGGGAACTGCTGCCACGGATAACAACAAGGAATCACCATGAAACGTAGCCTGACCGTTCTCGCCCTGCTGATTGTTGCGCTCGCCGCAGGTGCAGGCGGGTACGTCTACAGCAAGCAGCCGTCACGCCAAGGCTTGGTGGAGCTGCAACACCTGCAAGGTTCGGTCACCGTGCGCTATGACGAGCGCGGCATCCCGCACATCCGCGCCGAGAACGAAACCGACCTGTACCGCGCCCTCGGCTATGTGCACGCCCAGGATCGGCTGTTTCAGATGGAAGTCCTGCGCCGCCTCGCCCGCGGCGAGCTGGCCGAAGTACTGGGCCCGAAACTGCTCGACACCGACAAGCTGATGCGCAGCCTGCGCATTCGCGAACGCGCCGACACCTACCTGGCGAACATGGACAAACAGTCGCCGGCCTTTATCGCCATGCAAGCCTATCTGGATGGCATCAACCAGTATCAGGACGGTCATTCAAAACCTGCGGAGTTTGATGTACTGGGCATCCCCAAACGCCCCTTCACCGCCGTGGACACCATCAGCATCGCCGGTTACATGGCCTACAGTTTTGCCGCAGCGTTTCGCACCGAACCATTGCTGACCTACGTGCGCGATCAGTTGGGCGCCAACTACCTGAACGTCTTCGATCTCGACTGGCAGCCCAAGGGCGTGCTGGTGAAAAACCGCAGCGCTGCCATGTCACCCCTTGCCAGTACCGACTGGAAAGACCTCAACGCCCTCGCCCGTCTCAGCGAGCAGGCACTGGCCGACAACGGCTTGCCGCAGTTCGAGGGCAGCAACGCCTGGGCCGTCTCCGGCAGTCGGACCAAAAGCGGCAAACCGCTGCTGGCCGGCGACCCGCATATCCGTTTTTCCGCGCCGTCGGTGTGGTATGAAGCGCAGCTCTCGGCGCCGGGTTTCGAGCTCTACGGCCACTATCAGGCATTGATGCCGTTCGCCTCCCTCGGGATGAACCGCGACTTCGGCTGGAGCATCACCATGTTCCAGAACGACGACCTCGACCTGATCGCCGAGAAGGTCAACCCGGACAACTCCAATCAGGTCTGGTATCGCGGCAAGTGGGTGGACATGCTGACCAGCGAACAGCAGATCGCGGTCAAGGGCCAGACGCCGGTGACACTGGTGCTGCGCCAGTCGCCCCACGGTCCGATCGTCAACGATGCGCTGGGCAGCGGCGTCGGCAAAACGCCGATCGCCATGTGGTGGGGGTTTCTCGAAAGCCAGAATCCGATCCTTGAGGGCTTCTACCAGCTCAACCGCGCCGACACCCTGGCCAAGGCGCGCAGTGCCTGCGCAAAGGTCCAGGCGCCAGGCCTGAACATCGTCTGGGCCAACGCCAAGGGCGACATCGGCTGGTGGGCGGCGGCGCAATTGCCAAAACGTCCGGCGGGTGTGCGTCCGGGGTTCATCCTCGACGGCAGCACCGCCGACGCGGACAAGGAAGGTTTTTACCCGTTCAGCGCCAACCCACAGGAAGAGAACCCGGCACGCGGTTACATCGTCTCGGCCAACTTCCAGCCGGTGTCGCCGACCGGCATGGAGATTCCCGGTTACTACAACCTGGCCGATCGAGGTCAGCAGCTCAATCGCCAGCTCAGCGACAAAACCATCAAGTGGGATGTGGACGCCAGCCAGAAGCTGCAACTGGGCACCACCACCGCTTACGGCCCGCGCTTGCTGGCGCCGTTGCTGCCCGTACTGCGTGAAGTGGTGAGCGATCCCGCCGAACTCAAACTGGTTGAGCAACTGGCCCAATGGCAAGGCGACTACCCGCTCGACTCCACTAGCGCCACGCTGTTCAACCAGTTCCTGTTCAACCTGGCTGACGCGACGATGCACGATGAGCTGGGCAATGACTTCTTCGAGACGTTGCTGTCGACCCGGGTGATTGATTCCGCACTGCCGCGCCTGGCCGCGACTGCCGATTCACCGTGGTGGGACAACCGCAACACCCTCGGCAAGGAGACCCGCGCCGATACGGTCAAGGTTGCGTGGCAGGCGAGCATTGCTCATCTCAAGACCACCCTCGGCGGCGATTTCGCGCAATGGCAGTGGGGCAAGGCGCACACGCTGACCCATGGCCATCCGCTGGGGCAGCAAAAGCCGCTGGACCGGATCTTCAATGTCGGCCCGTTTGCGGCACCCGGCACCCATGAAGTACCGAACAATCTCTCAGCCAAAATCGGCCCGGCGCCTTGGCCAGTAACTTATGGTCCCTCGACGCGGCGTCTGATCGACTTCGCCGACCCGACCCACAGCCTGACCGTCAACCCGGTTGGCCAGAGTGGCGTGCCGTTCGACAGCCACTATGATGATCAGGCTGAGGCGTATATCGAAGGGCTTTACTACCAGGCGCATCTCAACGACGAAGAAGTCACGGCCAACACGCGCAGTACGTTGAAGCTGTTGCCAGCGCGGTCAGGGCAATAGATTTGTGTTGACCGGGCTGACGCCATCGCGAGCAGGCTCACTCCCACAATGGATCTTCATTGGACACAAATATTGTGTGCGCCGACGATCCAATGTGGGAGCGAGCCTGCTCGCGATGAGGTCCTGACAAGCAACAAAAATGTCAGCTCAAACCATCGCCGCAAAGTTCAGCCTGAACTGCTGCGGCGTCACGCCCAGCCTGCGGTTGAACACACTGCGCATGTGCTGGGCATCGCGAAATCCGCACTGATAAGCCACGGTCTTCAGCGGTGAGTGGGTGCTTTCAAGCAGCACCCGCGCCGCATCCACCCTGGCTCGCTCGACGAATTCCGCCGGGGTGACTTTCGCCTCTTTGGCAAACACCCGGGAAAAGTTGCGGGCGCTCATGTTGGCGGCGTTGGCCAGGTCGGCAATTGCCAGGTCGCCCGTCAGGTTGGCCAACACATAGAGCTGCACCAACGCCACCGCCGAAGTGGGTTCGGCGTGTGGCGTGAGGAATGGGCTGAACTGTGACTGCCCGCCGGAGCGCTGAGTGAACACCACCAGTCGCTTCGCCACACTCAATGCGACTTCCGGCCCGTGATCCCTGGCCAGCAAGTACAGCGACAGATCAATCCCGGCCGTGACACCCGCCGAGGTGTAGAGCTCGCCGTCCTCCACGTAAAGGCGATCTGCCTCGACCTGAGTCGACGGGCACAACTGCGCCAGCGCCGCGGCATCGCCCCAGTGGGTGGTGACCGTTCGCCCTTCCAGCAATCCGGCCCTGGCGAGCATGAACGCGCCGTTGCAGATCGAGCCAAAGCGTTGTGCCTGCGCGCAGGCATCGCGCAGCCAGGCATCGAATGCCGCACCAAAATCCATGAACGGCAACTGCGGCCCACCGGCCACCAGCAGCAAGTCATAGGCCTCCAGCGCTTCGCTGAAATGCCGATGGGCATTGAGTGACAAACCGTTGGAACACGCCATCATCCCGCGCTCGACACCGATCACCTCCAGTCGGTAGTGATCGGGTGGTTCGAGGAAACGATTGGCTTCGCAAAACACATCCATGGGGCCGGTGACGTCCAGGGACTGAACGCCGGCGAAGACCACGATGGCAACGGTTTTACTCATGCTCGAAAGCCTCTATGGATCACGCTTACTTGTGGCGAGGGAGCTTGCTCCCGCTCGGCTGCGCAGCAGTCGCAAAACCGTCGGAAGCGGTGTGGCTGACAATACTCGACTGCAGGTATGGGGCCGCTTCGCAGCCCAGCGGGAGCAAGCTCCCTCGCCACAAAAGCGTGCTCATCGACAGCAACCCTAGCCAATCCGCGCGCAACAAGCGAGGTTGGCGCGATATGCATGCTCATTGGCCGGGATCGCAGCCATGGATCGATTGTCCGGTTTGGGGTGCGCGGACAGACTGACTCCATCAGCGCCGCCACGGCGCTCCCCGAGAGGACAGCACCATGAGCAGCATCATCGCCGGTATCGAAATCCCCGACAGCGCGTTGGCCAAAGCCACCACGGAATACATTCGCGACGTCGAATCAGACCTGCTGTATCACCACTCGCGCCGGGTGTTTCTGTTCGGTGCCTTGAGCGGCGAACGCAAGCAACTGAGCTACAACCCAGAACTGCTGTACGTCGGCGCGATGTTCCATGACTTGGGTCTGGTGGAGGGTCATCGCACTGACGACGAGCGCTTCGAAGTCGATAGCGCCAACGCTGCCAAAGCATTCCTCAAGCCCTACGGTTTGTCCGACGATGATATCGAGCAGGTCTGGTTGTCGATTGCCCTGCACACCACACCGGGCGTGCCGCAACACCTGCGACCTAATGTGGCGCTGGTCACCGCGGGCGTTGAAATGGATGTGCTGGGCATCGATTACGCAGCGTTCCCCAGCGCGCAACGCGAAGCCGTGGTGCATGCCCACCCGCGTGGCGAAGGGTTCAAGGAGTGCATCTTGTGTGCGTTTGCCAATGGCTTCAAACACAAGCCGGATACCACGTTTGGTACCGTGAACGCGGATGTGCTGGTGGATAGCGAGCCAGGCTTCAAACCGATGAACTTCGTCGAGATCATCCGCGAGTCCCCTTGGGTGTCGTAAAACAACTGTGGGAGCGAGCCTGCTCGCGAAGACGGAGTGTCAGTCGACATCAATGTTGACTGACGCACCGCTTTCGCGAGCAGGCTCGCTCCCACATGGGATCTGGCGTGGCCACTTATTCGTGACCAGCCTTCAAGCCGCTTCCGGCGCCTGTGCGCGACGCACGTCCGGTTGTTTCCAGGAGTCGGCAGCGCCTTCTTCGATCGCCTGCTGGATCGCACGTTTGCGACTTTCTTCGGCACGACGGCTGAAGAACCAGACCAGGAACGTCATCAGCGATACCGCCAGCAAAATCAGACTGGCCACGGCGTTGATCTCGGGTTTCACGCCCAGACGCACCGCCGAGAACACTTCCATCGGCAGGGTCGTCGAACCCGGGCCCGATACGAAGCTCGCCAACACCAGGTCATCCAGGGACAAGGCGAACGACATCATGCCGCCGGCCCCCAACGATGGCGCGATCATCGGGATGGTGATCAGGAAGAACACCTTCCATGGCCGCGCGCCAAGGTCCATGGCCGCCTCTTCGATGGACAGGTCCAGCTCACGCAAGCGCGCCGAGACCACCACCGCCACATACGCCGCACAGAACGTGGTGTGGGCGATCCAGATGGTGATGATGCCGCGTTCCTGTGGCCAACCGATCATCTGCGCCATCGCCACGAACAGCAGCAACAGCGACAGACCGGTGATCACTTCAGGCATCACCAGCGGCGCGGTGACCAGGCCACCGAACAGCGTGCGACCCTTGAAGCGGGTGATACGGGTCAGCACAAACGCCGCCAGCGTCCCCAGCACCACCGCCGCCACCGCCGTGTAGCAGGCGATTTCCAGCGAGCGCACCACCGAGCCCATCAGTTGGGTGTTGTCCATCAGGCCGACGTACCACTTGATCGACCAGCCGCCCCACACCGTCACCAGTTTCGAGGCGTTGAACGAGTAGATCACCAGGATCAGCATCGGCGCGTAGATGAACAGCAAGCCCGCCACCAGCATGAAACTTGAGAAACGGAAGCGCTTCATTCTTTACCCTCCATTTCCTTGGCCTGACTGCGGTTGAACAGGATGATCGGCACAATCAGGATCGCCAGCATCACCACCGCCAGGGCAGACGCCACCGGCCAGTCACGGTTGTTGAAGAACTCTTGCCAGAGCACTTTACCGATCATCAGGGTTTCCGGACCGCCGAGCAGTTCCGGGATCACGAACTCGCCCACCACCGGGATGAACACCAGCATGCAGCCGGCGACGATGCCGTTCTTGGACAGTGGAATGGTTATCTTCCAGAAGCTGTTGAACGTGCTCGAACCCAGGTCAGAGGCAGCTTCCAGCAGGCTGTTGTCGTGCTTCACCAGGTTGGCGTAGAGCGGCAGGATCATGAACGGCAGGTACGAATAAACGACGCCGATGTACACCGCGAGGTTGGTGTTGAGGATCTGCAGCGGTTCGTTGATCCAGCCCATGCTCATCAGGAAACCATTGAGCAGACCGTTGTTGCTGAGGATGCCCATCCACGCGTAAACGCGGATCAGGATCGCGGTCCAGGTCGGCATCATGATCAGCAGCACCAGCACCGTTTGCAGCTCTTTACGGGCACTGGCAATGGCGTAGGCCATCGGGTAGCCGATCAGCAAACAGAGGACGGTGCTGATCAGCGCCATCTTCAACGAGCCGAGGTAGGCGGCGATGTACAACTCGTCGCCGGCCAGCATCGCGTAGTTGCTCAGGTTAAGCAGCAACTGCACCTTTTGGTCGAGGTAGCTGTAGATCTCGGTGTACGGCGGAATGGCCACGTCGGCTTCGGCGAAGCTGATCTTCAGGACAATGAAGAACGGCAACATGAAGAACATGAACAGCCAAATGAACGGAACCCCGATGACCATCTGACGGCCACCGGGAATTATTCGATTGAGTCGGCGTTTGAATTTGCGCATGTTCATGAGCGAAGTACCACGCCGCTGTCGTCTTCCCAATACACGTAGACCTGGTCACCCCAGGTTGGACGCTGACCGCGGCGCTCGGCGTTGGCGACGAAAGACTGGACGATCTTGCCGCTCGGCAGTTCGACGTAGAACACCGAGTGGCCACCGAGGTAGGCGATGTCGTGCACCTTGCCGCTGGACCAGTTGTATTCGCAGGTCGGCATGGTCGGCGTCACCAGCAGTTTTTCCGGACGGATCGCGTAGGTCACGGATTTGTCCTGCACCGAGGTGCTGATGCCGTGGCCCACGTAAATCTGCCGGTCCAGGTCCTTGCAGGTGATGATTGCGTGGCCTTCGGCATCGTCGATCACTTCACCGTCGAAGATGTTGACGTTGCCGATGAACTCGCAGACCAGACGGCTGGTCGGGGTTTCATAGATGTCGATCGGACTGCCGATCTGGGCGATCCAGCCCAGGTGCATGATCGCGATGCGCTCGGCCATGGTCATGGCCTCTTCCTGGTCGTGGGTCACCATGACGCAGGTTACGCCGACCCGCTCGATGATTTCGACCAGCTCCAGCTGCATTTGCGAACGCAGCTTCTTGTCCAGAGCACCCATCGGTTCGTCGAGCAGCAACAGCTTCGGCCGCTTGGCCAGGGAACGCGCCAGGGCCACACGCTGACGCTGACCTCCGGACAACTGATGCGGCTTGCGCTTGGCGTATTGCGTCATCTGAACCAGCTTGAGCATGTCCGCGACACGGGCATCGACTTCAGCTGTGGGGATTTTGTCCTGTTTGAGGCCAAATGCGATGTTCTGCGCCACGGTCATGTGCGGGAACAAGGCGTAGGACTGGAACATCATGTTGATCGGCCGCTCGTAAGGCGGCATGTCGGTGATGTCTACGCCATCGAGGAAAATGCGCCCCTCCGTAGGCCTTTCGAAGCCTGCGAGCATGCGCAGCAACGTGGATTTGCCCGATCCCGAACCGCCGAGCAGGGCGAAAATCTCGCCTTTCTTGATTTCCAGGGACACATCGTCCACGGCAATCGTCTCGTCGAACTTCTTCGTGACCCGGTCGATTTTGACCAACACCTGTTTAGGTGATTGGTCGCCCTCGAGGGCTTTCTTATAGGCGCCGGAGGCAACTGCCATTTACGAAACTCCCAGAAAAAAAGAGTGCAGTTCGCTCAAGGTGAGCCAACCTTGGATAATTTGAGCCTTGCAGCTATTTACCCGACTTGACCTTGGTCCAGCTGCGGGTCATCAAACGTTGAATGTTTGGTGGTAACTCGACCGACACGTAGGTCTTGTCGAGGACGGCTTGCGGTGGATAAACCGACTCGTCAGTACGGATGGACTGTTCCATCAATTTGTCCGAGCCGGGGTTGGGGTTCGCATAGCCAACAGAATCGCTGACCTGTGCGATCACCTCGGGTTTCAACAAGTAATTGATGAAAGCGTGGGCTTCCTTGACGTTGGCCGCGTCCTTGGGGACCGCCAGCATGTCGAACCAGAGCGCGCCGCCCTCTTTGGGAATGGTGTAAGCGATGTTCATGCCCTTGCCTGCCTCAGCCGCCCGGGCCTTGGCTTGAAACATGTCACCGGAGAAGCCGATCGCGATGCAGATATCGCCGTTGGCAAGGTCCGCGATGTACTTGGACGAGTGGAAGTACGTCACGTAAGGCCGCACCGCCAGCAACTTGGCTTCAGCCTTTTTGTAATCTTCGGGGTTGGTGCTGTTGGCGTTCAGGCCCATGTAGTTGAGGACCGTGGGCATCATTTCATCGGCGGAGTCGAGGAACGCCACGCCACAGCTTTGCAGCTTCTTGATGTTTTCCGGTTCGAACACAGCGCTCCAGGAATCGATCTTGTCGACGCCCAATACCGCCTTGATCTTGTCGACGTTGTAACCAATGCCGTTGGTGCCCCAAAGGTACGGTACGGCGTATTGGTTACCCGGATCGTTTTGCTCCAGGCGCTTGAGCAGCACCGGGTCGAGATTGGCATAGTTGCTCAGCTTCGACTTGTCGAGCTTCTGGAAGGCGCCGGCCTTGATCTGCTTGCCAAGGAAGTGATTGGACGGCACGACCACGTCGTAACCGGTGCGCCCCGCCAGCAACTTGCCTTCCAGGGTTTCGTTAGAGTCGAAAACGTCATAAACCGGTTTGATGCCGGACTCTTTCTGGAAGTCGGCCAGGGTGGTCGAGCCGATGTAGTCGGACCAGTTATAAATATGCACGGTACTCGCGGCCTGGACGCTGACAGCCAGTGTCAGTCCGGCGCCGACCAGCACGGCATTGCGCAACAAAGAAAAAACAGGCACGTGGAGGTCCTCTAAAATTAGTTGGGCCCAAGTTGCCCCGTGCTACATGACAGCGATGGCTGCCTGGCAACAAAACCGGCGCGCAACTTACCCTCGAAAAACCGTTCCAGCAAAACTTTCTGTCATTTAATTACACCGGCTGCCGTCACCGCGCAGGTGACGACAGCAGGTGATTGCCTCAAACCGGCTTACTTACCGGATTTGATCTTGGTCCAACTGCGAGTCAGCAGGCGCTGGGTCGCGGCCGGCAAGTCGGCAATCGCGTACAGCTTGGCCTGCACTTCCGGCGACGGGTAGATGCCCGGGTCGCTGGTGATGTCTTTATCGACCAGTGCGGTGGCGGCCGCGTTACCGTTCGGGAAGCGCACGGCGTTGGTGATTGCAGCCATGACTTCCGGCTTCTGCAGGTAGGTCATGAACTTGTAGGCGCCTTCGACGTTTTCGGCATCTTTAGGGATGGCGACCATGTCGTAGAAGCTGCCCGCACCTTCTTTCGGAATGTTGTAGCTGACTTTCACCTTGTCACCGGCTTCAGCAGCACGGGACTTGGCCTGATAGACGTCACCCGAATAACCGACTGCGACGCAGATGTTGCCGTTGGCCAGGTCGGAGATGTACTTGGACGAGTGGAAGTAAGCGATCGAAGGACGGACTTTCAGCAGCAGCGCTTCAGCCTTGTCGATGTCTTCTTTCTTCTGGCTGTCGGTTGGCAGGCCCAGGTAGTGCAGCGCCGCCGGAATCATCTCGGTTGGCGAATCCAGCAGGCTGATACCGCAAGACTTCAGCTTGGCGGCGTTTTCAGGCTTGAAGATCAGGTCCCAGGAGTTGGTTGGAGCATCGGCACCCAATGCAGCCTTGACCTTCTCGGCGTTGAAGCCGATACCGATCGAACCCCACATGTAAGGGAAGGCGTGTTCGTTGCCCGGGTCGCTCACCGATACCGCTTTGAGCAGTTCAGGGTTCAGGTTCTTCCAGTTAGGCAGTTTGGACTTGTCCAGCTTCTGGTAAACGCCGGCCTTGATCTGCTTGGCCAGGAAGTTGTTCGACGGTACGACGATGTCGTAACCGGACTTGCCTGCCAGCAACTTGGCTTCCAGAGTTTCGTTGCTGTCAAAAACGTCGTACACCACCTTGATCCCGGACTCTTTTTCAAAGTTCGCGATGGTGTCCGGTGCAATATAGTCGGACCAGTTATAGACGTGCAGGACCTTGTCGTCCGCCTGCACCGCGCCCGCCATCATGCCCATCAGGGACATGGCAAGGAGAGTCTTGCCAGCAAACTTCTTTCCTAATGCCTTCATTCGTAATGCTCCAAATTTTTCTTTTTTGAACCACTTTGTTCAGCGGCCGAACCCGGACAACTGGAACCGCGACTAGTCTGGCAAGATCCGAGGCGGTCTTTCAAGGAAAGCCCGCCCTTCAAGACTGCTCTGAGCGAAAGTTTCATATGTCCGCTCAGAGCCTAGCACTTAGCCCTGCAACGCACTCAGGGTCAGGTCCAGACACTTGCGTGCCTTGGTCACCAACTCATCGATTTCAGCCGGTGTAATCACCAGTGGCGGAGCGATGATCATGGTGTCGCCGACGGCGCGCATGATCAGGCCGTTTTCGAAGCAGAACGTGCGGCAAATCATGCCGGCGCCCTTGCCTTCGTAACGCTTGCGAGTGGCCTTGTCCTTCACCAGCTCGATCGCCCCCAGCAGACCTACCCCACGCACTTCCCCCACCAACGGGTGATCGCTCAGTTCCCGTAGACGCTTTTGCAAATAGGGTGCCGTTTCTGCATGAACGCGCTCGATAATTTTTTCTTCGCGCAGGATGCGGATGTTTTCCAGTGCCACCGCAGCAGCCACCGGGTGTCCGGAATAGGTGAAACCGTGGTTGAAATCACCACCTTCGTTGAGCACCGCCACCACTTCATCGCGCACGATCAGGCCACCCATAGGGATATAGCCGGACGTCAGGCCTTTGGCGATGGTCATCATGTCGGGTTTGAGGTCGTAGAAATCGCTACCGAACCACTCACCGGTACGGCCGAAACCACAGATCACTTCGTCAGCCACGAACAGGATGTCGTACTTGGCGAGGATTTCCTTGATGCGCGGCCAGTAGGTGGCAGGCGGAATGATCACGCCGCCGGCACCCTGGATCGGCTCGGCAATAAAGGCACCGACGTTGTCCACGCCGACTTCCAGAATCTTCTCTTCCAGCTGATTGGCCGCCCAGATACCGAACTCTTCCGGTGTCATCTCGCCGCCTTCAGCGAACCAGTACGGCTGCGCGATGTGGACGATGCCAGGGATCGGCAAGTCGCCTTGTTCGTGCATGTACGTCATGCCACCCAGGCTCGCGCCGGCCACGGTGGAACCGTGATAGCCGTTTTTGCGGCTGATGATGACTTTCTTCTTCGGCTGGCCCTTGATCGCCCAGTAGTGGCGAACCATACGCAGCATGGTGTCGTTGCCTTCAGAACCGGAACCGGTGAAGAACACGTGGTTCATGCCTTGTGGCGCGATGTCGGAGATGGCCTTGGCCAGTTCCAGCACCGGCGGGTGAGCCGTCTGGAAGAACAGGTTGTAGTAAGGCAGTTCGCGCATTTGTTTGCTGGCGGCATCGGCCAGTTCATCGCGACCGTAGCCGATGGCTACGCACCACAGACCGGCCATGCCGTCGAGGATCTTGTTGCCTTCGCTGTCCCAGAGGTAAACGCCCTTGGCGTTGGTGATGATCCGCGGGCCTTTCTCTTTCAGCTGCTTGAAATCGCTGAACGGGGCCAGGTGGTGATCGTTGCTCAGGGTTTGCCATTCACGGGTTTGCGGGTTGTTGCTGGTCATGCGAATTCTCCTAAGATTTCAGTGAGAGCGCCGCCAACATCAGCGGCGCCCGGCGCATCAGACGGCGAAGAGCAGGAATTCCCGCTCCCACGAACTGATCACGCGCTTGAAGTTTTCATGCTCGGCCCGCTTGACCGCGACGTAGCCAGTGATGAATTTCTTGCCCAGGTATTTCTCGATAGTCGCGCTGTGTTCCATGCGTTCCAGCGCGTCTTCGATGGTCAGCGGCAGGCGCAGGTTGCGGCGTTCATAGCCACGGCCCACCACCGGCGCACTCGGGTTCAAGCCTTCGACCATGCCGATGTAACCGCAGAGCAGGCTCGCGGCAATCGCCAGGTACGGGTTGGCGTCGGCGCCCGGCAGGCGGTTTTCCACCCGACGGTTTTGCGGCCCGGCATCCGGAACCCGCAGGCCCACGGTACGGTTCTCTTCGCCCCACTCCACGTTCACCGGTGCCGAGGTGTCCGGCAAGAAGCGGCGGAACGAGTTGACGTTCGGCGCGAACAGCGGCAACAGCTCAGGGATCAGTTTCTGCAAACCACCGATGTGGTTCAGGAACAGCTGGCTCATGGTCCCGTCTTCATTGGAGAAGACGTTCTTGCCGGTCTCGATGTCGATGATGCTCTGGTGCAAGTGCATCGCGCTGCCCGGCTCGCCGGTCATGGGCTTGGCCATGAAGGTGGCTGCCACATCGTGCTTGAGCGCGGCTTCGCGCATGGTGCGCTTGAACACCAGGATCTGGTCGGCCAGGGACAGGGCATCGCCGTGACGGAAGTTGATTTCCATCTGCGCCGTGCCGTCCTCGTGGATCAGCGTGTCGAGGTCCAGTTCCTGCAATTCGCACCAGTCGTAGACGTCTTCGAACAGCGGATCGAATTCGTTCGCCGCTTCAATCGAGAAGGACTGGCGACCGGTTTCCGGGCGACCGGAACGGCCAATCGGCGGTTGCAGCGGGAAGTCCGGGTCTTCGCAGCGCTTGGTCAGGTAAAACTCCATTTCTGGCGCCACGATCGGCTGCCAGCCCTTGTCGGAATAGAGTTTCAGCACCTTTTTGAGCACGTTGCGCGGCGACAGCTCGATGGGGTTGCCTTGCTTGTCGTAGGTGTCGTGGATCACCTGAGCGGTGGGCTCGATGGCCCAGGGCACAAGAAAAACCGCGTTCTGGTCGGGGCGGCAGATCATGTCGATGTCGGCCGGGTCGAGCAGTTCGTAATAGATGTCGTCTTCGACATAGTCGCCGGTCACGGTCTGCAACAGAACGCTCTCGGGCAGGCGCATGCCTTTTTCGGCAATGAACTTGTTGGTCGGCGAAATCTTGCCCCGGGTGATCCCGGTCAAATCGGCGATCATGCATTCGACTTCTGTGATCTTGTGGTCTTTCAACCAATCGGTGAGCTGGTCGAGGTTGTTACTCATAAATGCCTCTTAGGCTGAGTTTCCTGACTCTAATAAGTCAGGCGTTGTTTGACGCATCGGCGTCGCGTTGTAATGCGTGCTTACGACAGGCATCGCCAAATGCCTGGAAGATCGCAAGGTAATCCGGGTTAGAGCTTACCTGCCATTCGGGATGCCATTGCACTCCCAAAGCAAAACCCTTGCCCTGCGGGACCGAGACCGCCTCAATCAACCCGTCAGGCGCCAAGGCTTCGACGCAAAGGCCCGGCGCCAGACGTTCAACGCCCTGACCATGAATCGAATTGACCTGTATCTCGCTCGCCAGGCCCAGACCTGCGAGTACACCACCCGGCTGAATGTGCACCGGGTGACTTGGCGCATACTGTCCTTCAAGCGGTAGGCTATCGTCTTCACGGTGATCCATGAATGGACCGGCTTCGTGGACTTTTTGATGCAGGCTGCCGCCGAACGCCACATTCATTTCCTGGAAACCGCGGCAAATACCGAGCACGGGAATACCGGCCTCGACGGCGGCGCGGATCAACGGGAGGGTGGTGGCATCACGTGCAGAATCATGAGCAGTGCCCGGCGCGCTGGCTGGGCCGCTATAGTGAAACGGTTCTATATTGGAAGGAGAGCCTGTAAAGAGGATGCCATCCAGACCGTCCAGAATATCGGACGGTGCCAGCAAATCGGCCAGGGACGGAAGAATCACCGGCAGCCCCTTGGCCGCTGAGGCCACAGCGCGGACGTACTTGTCGCCACTGATGTGATAAGCATGCAGACCGATCTGCTTAGAGCAGGCGGTGACGCCGATTAACGGCAGGCGAGCCATGAAGCACCCCGGTATTATTGGTGTTATGGGTTTGAATCGAGCTTAGCCTTGTTCATTTTTTTACACAACACCCCCGTAAAAAATACAACACGGCCTGCTCCAGCCCGCAGGCGCTAAAGCGCTCAAAGGCATAAAAACGCCCCAAAGTGCCTCAAAAAAGCCCCACGGGTGCTTTTTTAGGGCAAAAAAGGCCTCGCTTGACTTCGGCATGCCGTTCGGGTTGACTGGAATCCGAAGAGATCAATGATTGATATTTTTAACAACAAAGGTGTTGCATCATGTCGGTACCCCCGCGTGCCGTTCAGCTTAACGAAGCGAACGCGTTCCTTAAGGAACATCCTGAGGTTCTGTACGTTGACCTTCTGATTGCGGATATGAATGGTGTGGTGCGCGGCAAGCGCATTGAACGCACCAGCCTCCACAAGGTTTACGAGAAAGGCATCAACCTGCCGGCCTCTCTATTTGCTCTGGATATCAATGGCTCGACGGTGGAAAGCACCGGCCTGGGCCTGGACATCGGCGATGCTGACCGAATCTGCTATCCAATCCCTGACACCCTGTGCAACGAGCCTTGGCAGAAGCGCCCTACCGCGCAACTGTTAATGACCATGCACGAACTTGAAGGTGAACCTTTCTTCGCGGATCCCCGTGAAGTTTTGCGTCAAGTTGTTGCCAAGTTCGACGAGATGGGTCTGACCATCTGCGCCGCGTTCGAACTGGAGTTCTACCTGATCGACCAGGAGAACGTGAACGGTCGCCCACAACCGCCTCGCTCGCCAATCTCCGGCAAGCGCCCGCATTCGACCCAGGTTTACCTGATCGACGACCTCGACGAATACGTCGACTGCCTCCAGGACATTCTGGAAGGTGCGAAAGAGCAAGGCATCCCTGCCGACGCGATCGTCAAGGAAAGTGCCCCGGCGCAGTTCGAAGTGAACCTGCACCACGTTGCCGACCCGATCAAGGCCTGCGACTACGCGGTCCTGCTAAAACGCCTGATCAAAAACATCGCCTACGACCATGAAATGGACACCACGTTCATGGCCAAGCCTTACCCGGGCCAGGCGGGCAACGGTCTGCATGTCCACATCTCGATTCTTGATAAAGACGGCAAAAACATTTTTGCCAGTGAGGATCCCGAGCAGAACGCCGCACTGCGTCACGCGATCGGCGGTGTGCTCGAGACCCTACCGGCGCAGATGGCTTTCCTCTGCCCGAACGTCAACTCCTACCGTCGTTTCGGCGCACAGTTCTACGTGCCGAACGCACCGTGCTGGGGTCTGGACAACCGTACTGTTGCGGTGCGTGTGCCGACCGGTTCCGCCGACGCGGTCCGTCTGGAACACCGCGTTGCCGGCGCCGATGCCAACCCGTACCTGCTGATGGCTTCGGTCCTGGCAGGCGTGCACCACGGCCTGACCAACAAGATCGAGCCGGGCGCACCCGTGGAAGGCAACTCCTACGAGCAGAACGAGCAAAGCCTGCCGAACAACCTGCGCGATGCATTGCGCGAGCTGGACGACAGCGAAGTCATGGCCAAGTACATCGACCCGAAATACATCGATATCTTCGTCGCGTGCAAAGAGAGCGAGCTGGAGGAGTTCGAACACTCCATCTCCGACCTCGAGTACAACTGGTACCTGCATACCGTGTAAGTGGTTGCAGTAAAAACAACGCCGCCGGCTTCACAGCCTGCGGCGTTTTTTTATGGCCCAACACTGACTTTGTGGCGAGGGGATTTAGCGAACGTCGCACCGCCCCGTTCGGCTGCGAAGCAGTCGCAAAACCTCTGTACGCGATACGCCTGACACACCGCAGCTGCAGGCTTTGGGGCCGCTTCGCGACCCAACGGGGATAAATCCCCTCACCACAGGGGATATGGAACATCTGCCCGCTCTGCGTACAATGCCCGCTGCCCCGCAGGAGACTTCAATGACGCGCACCGCCACCCTTCGCAAACCCCGCGCTCGCAGCCAGGCCCGGATCGATTCGATACTCGATGCCGCCCGCACGCTGCTGGCTGCCGAGGGCGTAGCGAGCCTGTCGATCTACAGCGTCGCCGAACGCGCGGAGATCCCGCCCTCCTCCGTCTACCACTTCTTCGCCAGCGTCCCGGCGCTGCTCGAAGCCCTGACGGCCGATGTCCATGCGGCGTTCCGTGCCTGCCTGCAAGCGCCCATCGACCACGAAACCCTCAACGGCTGGCGCGATCTGTCGCGACTGGTGGAACAGCGCATGCTCGACATCTATGACGAAGACGCCGCCGCCCGCCAACTGATCCTTGCCCAGCACGGGCTGACCGAAGTCACCCAGGCTGACCGTCAGCACGACATCGAACTCGGCGACTTGATGCACAAACTCTTCGATCATCACTTCGAGCTGCCGAGACTGCCGACCGACGTTGATGTGTTTGCGTTGGCCATGGAGCTCGGCGACCGCGTCTATGCGCGCTCGGTGCAACAACACGGACAGATCACGCCGCGCATGGCTGAGGAAGGGATGCGGGTGTTCGACGCCTACCTAGGGCTATATTTGCCGCCGTATCTACCGAAGCGCACTCTTTCAGCCTGATTCTTTATTGACCGTGCAGGCCTCTTCGCGAGCAAGCCCGCTCCCACATTGGTCCCGTGAACACTGGAGATCAAATGTGGGAGCGGGCTTGCTCGCGAAAGCCGCACCGCCGACCTTACTGACTCACACGCATAAAAAACCCCGAAGGGCTTAAACCGTTCGGGGTTGTTGTTTGCGCACGCGCTTACAACTTGGCGATCGACACCTCGGTGGATTTTACAAACGCGATCACTTCGCTGCCGACCACCAGCTCCAGCTCTTTCACCGAGCGAGTGGTGATCACCGAGGTGACGATGCCGGAAGCGGTCTGTACGTCGATTTCGGACAGCACGTCGCCGAGTACGATTTCCTTGATGGAGCCTTTGAACTGGTTGCGAACGTTGATGGCTTTGATCGTCATGGGGTTGATTCCTGTCGTTGGATAAGGCTTGAGTTATTGAGCCCAGCGCAATTGCGTGGGCAATGGTGAAACAGGTTCCGGTGCCGGCGGTTCGCCGGGCAACGCCAGTACGCGATTGAGGACTTCGGTTTCCAGCGCCGCCAGCCGATGGGAGCCACGAACCCGAGGGCGCGGCAGTTCAACGTGCAGGTCGAGGCCGACTTCGCCCTCTTCGATCAGGATCACCCGATCGGCAATCGCCACCGCTTCACTGACATCGTGGGTGACCAGCAACACGGTGAAACCGTGCTTCTGCCAGAGCCGCTCGATCAGTTGCTGCATTTCAATTCGGGTCAGTGCGTCCAGCGCGCCCAGCGGCTCGTCCAGCAACAGCAAACGCGGTTGGTGGATCAGCGCGCGAGCCAGGGCCACCCGTTGCTTTTGTCCGCCGGACAAGGCGGCCGGCCATTCATTGGCGCGATCCGCCAGGCCCACCGACTCCAACGCGTCCAGCGCTTGCGGACGCCAGTTGCCCTTGAGCCCGAGGCCGACGTTGTCGATGACCTTTTTCCACGGCAGCAAACGCGCTTCCTGGAACATCAATCGAGTGTCTTCCCGCGCCTTACTCAGCGGCGCGGAACCTGCGAGCAATTCACCGCCCGTGGGTTTGTCGAGACCGGCGAGCAAACGCAGCAAGGTGCTTTTGCCGCAACCGCTACGACCGACCACGGCGACAAACTGACCCGCCGGGATGTGCAGATCGATCTCGCGCAAAACCTGGCGCGTACCAAACGTCTTCTGCAGTTTGCGCACGGCCAGCGGAATCCCGCGCAGCAGGCGTGGAGGTTGTTGAGCCGTCATGCCGCACCTCCTTTAACAACCTGATAGGCCGGGTGCCAGCGCAACCACACGCGTTCAAGTCCACGGGCCGCGAGGTCGGCGAGTTTGCCGAGCACGGCATACAAAAGAATCGCCAGTACCACCACGTCGGTCTGCAAGAACTCCCGAGCATTCATCGCCAGGTAGCCGATGCCGGAGCTGGCGGAAATGGTTTCCGCGACGATCAACGTCAGCCACATGAAGCCCAGTGCGAACCGCACGCCGACCAGAATCGAAGGCAGCGCCCCCGGCAGAATCACCTGACGGAACAGGCTGAAACCGGACAAGCCATAACTGCGGGACATTTCCACCAGCGCCGGATCAACGTTGCGGATGCCGTGATACGTGTTGAGGTAGATCGGGAACAACGTGCCCAACGCCACCAGGAAAATCTTCGCCGATTCATCAATGCCGAACCACAGGATCACCAGTGGAATCAGCGCCAGGTGCGGCACGTTGCGGATCATCTGCATCGAACTGTCGAGCAGGCGTTCGCCCCATTTCGACAGGCCGGTGATGAAGCCCAGGGTCAGACCGATGCTGCCGCCGATGACAAAGCCCAGCGCTGCACGCCAGCCGCTGATCGCCAGGTGCGTCCAGATTTCGCCGCTGCGCACCAGGCTGACGCCGGCTTCGATGACCGCGATTGGCGCCGGCAGAATCCGCGTCGACAACCAGCCCGCCGACACCGACAACTGCCACACCGCCAGCAGCAACAACGGCAACGCCCAAGGCGCGAGGCTATGGATGATTTTCTTCATGGCGCGCCTCAGCTCTGCGACGCGGCTTTGGGGAGGATGTCATTGGCGACCATCTCACCAAACGGGCTGACGTAACCGGCGCTTTTCGGCAATTCCGGACGCTCGATATCGAGGTGCGGGAACAGCAATTCGGCGACGCGGTACGACTCTTCCAGGTGTGGATAACCGGAGAAGATGAACGTGTCGATGCCCAGGTCCGCGTATTCCTTCACGCGAGCGGCCACGGTCGGACCGTCACCCACCAATGCTGTACCAGCACCGCCACGCACCAGGCCGACACCGGCCCACAGGTTGGGGCTGACTTCCAGGTTGTCACGGCTGCCGCCATGCAGCGCGGCCATGCGTTGCTGACCGACCGAGTCGAAGCGCGCCAGAGAAGTCTGGGCACGAGCGATGGTGTCGTCGTCCAGATGAGAGATCAGCCGATCCGCCGCTTGCCAGGCTTCGGCATTGGTTTCACGAACGATCACATGCAAACGAATGCCGAAGCGCACGGTGCGCCCGAGCTTCGCGGCTTTGGCGCGTACTTGTTCGATCTTCTCGGCAACCGCAGCCGGCGGCTCGCCCCAGGTCAAAACCATTTCGACCTGCTCTGCCGCGAGGTCTTGCGCCGCTTCCGAAGAACCGCCGAAGTACAGCGGCGGACGCGGTTGCTGGATCGGCGGATAGAGCAATTTGGCGCCCTTCACGCTGATGTGCTGACCGTCGTAATCGACGGTTTCGCCTTCCAGCACGCGGCGCCAGATACGGGTGAATTCCACCGAGGCTTGATAGCGCTCTTCGTGAGTCAGAAACAAACCGTCACCGGCCAATTCTTCCGGATCACCACCGGTTACCAGATTGAACAACGCACGGCCGCCGGACAGGCGATCCAGCGTCGCAGCCTGACGCGCGGCCACCGTCGGGGAAATGATCCCGGGCCGCAGGGCGACGAGGAATTTCAAGCGCTGGGTCACCGGGATCAGCGACGCGGCCACCAGCCACGAGTCTTCGCAAGAGCGACCCGTAGGAATCAGCACCCCGCCGAAGCCCAGGCGATCCGCCGCTTGCGCGACTTGTTGCAGATAACCGTGGTCGACGGCGCGAGCGCCTTCGGCGGTGCCAAGGTAATGGCCGTCGCCGTGGGTAGGCAGGAACCAGAAAATATTGAGGCTCATGGAGTGGTCTCCTTAGGGATTCGAATTACTGAGCGTTGGCAACGGCCGCCGGTGGCGTCCAGATCACGTCTTTGATGCTCAGCGGCTTTGGAATCAGCTTGAGCTGGTAGAAGCTGTCGGCGATTTTCTGTTGCGCGGCGACCACTTCAGGCGTGAGGAACAGCGCGCCGTAACCCTGGCGTTTCACCGAGGTCAGGGTGATGTCCGCCGGCAATCCGAGCAGTGGCGAGACTTGTTGGGTCACCTCGATGGGATTGGCCTTTGACCACTCACCGACCGCGCGCACTTCTTCCACCAGGGTCTTGATCACCTCAGGATTTTTCTGCGCATAGGGCTTGGTCGCGAGGTAGAACTGATGGTTGTCGACGATGCCTTGGCCATCACGCAGGGTGCGTGCCTGCAACTGTTGTTCGGCGGCGGCCTGGTACGGGTCCCAGATCACCCAGGCATCGACGCTGCCACGCTCGAACGCAGCGCGGGCGTCGGCCGGCGGCAGGAATACGGTCTGAATGTCGGTGTACTTGAGGCCGGCATCTTCCAGTGCGCGGACCAGCAGGTAGTGAACGTTGGAGCCTTTGTTCAGGACGACTTTCTTGCCCTTGAGGTCCTGCACCGATTTGATCGCCGAGTCCTTCGGCACCAGGATCGCTTCACTGTGAGGTGCTGGCGGCTCGTAGGCGACATAGAGCAGATCGGCGCCGGCTGCTTGAGCGAATACCGGTGGCGTTTCACCCGTCACGCCGAAGTCGATGGAGCCGACGTTCAGGCCTTCAAGCAGTTGCGGGCCGCCGGGGAATTCAGTCCATTGCACGTCCACGCCTTGGGCGGCGAGGCGCTTTTCCAAAGTGCCTTTGGCTTTGAGCAGCACCAAAGTGCCGTATTTTTGATAGCCGATTCGTAACGTCTCGGCTTGTGCTTGAAAAATAACGCCGAAAGACACAGCCGCAGCAAACAGAGCGACCAGCCCACGACGCAAAATGACAGTGCGCATGGCGCTCTCCTTTTTGCAGTTGGGTTTTGGCTGCACCTGCTTGGCCGTTAGCGGCTGAGTAAGGTGAGTACTTCAAATTGGGGTAAGGCTTAAATGCTCCAGCGAGCACTCAACAAACGTTCATTCAACAGGTTCGGATCGATCGGCTTGGGCCGTCGGGCCATGGCGCTGAAAAACAGCTCCAGCGATTCATTCAGTCTTTCTTCCAGCTCCGGCGCCAACTGCGCCTGGACGCTGCCTTCGCCGTAAGCGATCTGGCTGTCTACGGCGAAAATCCCGTGGAGCATTTCCTGGGCTTTCAACGCCGACAGCACCGGTTTTAGCGCGTAATCCACCGCCAGCATGTGGGCGATGCTGCCGCCGGTGGCCATTGGCAAAACCACTTTGTGGGCCAGGGCGCGTTCGGGCAGCAGGTCCAGCACGGTTTTCAATGCGCCGGAGAACGATGCTTTGTAGACCGGCGTGGCGATCAGCAGGCCATCGGCGTTTTCAATCTGTTGCAGCAGGTCGATCACCTTCGGGCTGTCGAAGCGCGCATGCAGCAAGTCTTCAGCCGGGAAGTCCCGTACCTGGTAACTCACCACTTCCACACCTTGCCCCTGCAACCAGCGTTGGGAGCGCTCCAGCAGTACGCCGGAACGGGAGCGTTGGCTGGGACTGCCACCGAGTGAGACGACCAGCATTCAGAGGATTCCTTGAACGGTGTTGGCGATTCGCGGCTTGCGATCTCGCGTTGATGGAAGTGACCTTAACAGGTGATTGTTATATCCATAAATCATATTTATTCATTTAGTTATTCTTTATAGGTCTATATGAAATAGCTTTTCCGGGCAAAAAAACAGGCCGTAAAAACGGCCTGAAATCCCCTGTTTTGTGGATAGGTTCACTCTGAATTCTGCGGTGCCTGACCGGCCGTCTTCGCGAGCAAGCCCGCTCCCACAGTTGACCGCATTCCAATGTGGGAGCGGGCTTGCTCGCGAAGTCGGATTCGGCCACACCGCAATTGATGGTTTATCTGTTGGGCTGTGGCGTCAGACGCAGGTACGGCTTCACCGCGCGATAGCCCTTGGGAAAGCGTTTGTTGATTTCGTCTTCGTCCTTGAGCGACGGCACGATTACCACTTCATCACCGTCCTGCCAGTTGGCCGGGGTGGCCACTTTGTAGTTGTCGGTGAGTTGCAGCGAGTCGATCACCCGCAGAATTTCATGGAAGTTACGGCCGGTGCTCGCCGGGTAGGTGATGGTCAGCCGAACCTTTTTGTTCGGGTCGATCACGAACAGCGAACGCACGGTCAGAGTGTCGTTGGCGTTCGGGTGGATCAGGTCGTAGAGGTCCGAGACCTTGCGGTCGGCGTCGGCAAGGATCGGGAAGTTGACGAGGGTGTTCTGGGTTTCGTTGATGTCTTCGATCCACTTGTGGTGCGAATCCACCGGGTCCACGGACAGGGCAATGGCTTTCACACCACGTTGGGCAAATTCGTCCTTGAGCCTGGCAGTGAAGCCCAACTCCGTGGTGCACACCGGGGTGAAGTCCGCCGGATGGGAAAACAGCACGCCCCAGCTATCGCACAGCCATTCGTGGAAACGGAGGGTGCCGGCGCTGGAATCCTGTTCAAAGTCGGGGGCAATGTCGCCCAGTCTGAGGCTCATGGTGCTGCTCCTGGTGAGTGCTTGTTGAGGCCAACTGTGCCTGCATTTTTTATTCATTAAAAAGAATAAATATCGATTTGTTTAGATCGTAAGTGAATATTAAAAATGTGTTCACTGGACCTCGGCAGCAGTCAGGACGACTATCGCCCACAAGGTTCGAGAAGGCCTTGAGTTGCTGCACAAAGAGGGAAATTTCGAGGAGGGTTTACGGGGGTGAGCCTGACTTGAAAACGCAAAAGCCCCGCCCGGCGAGATGCCGGGCGGGGCTTTTTTTTACTTCAGTTACGCGAGTGCTATTACAACAGCGGGATCGAGTAGCTGACGATCAGACGGTTTTCGTCCTGGTCGCGTTGGCCTGGGATGTCGTTGCGCCACATGGCGTTTTTCCACGTGAGGCCCAGGTTTTTCAGTGGGCCTTCCTGGACTACGTACGCCAGGGTCAGGTCGCGTTCCCACTCAGAGCGGCCGGTTGCGTTAACGCTAGTCTGAGCAGCACCCACTTTACCGGTGGTGTCGATGTTATCGCCACGCAGGTAAACGATGCCGGCAGTTGCGCCTGGCAGGCCAAGCTTGGCGAAGTCATACGAGTAGCGAGCTTGCCAGGTACGTTCGCCGGCGCGAGCGAACTTGGCAATCTGCGAGTCGGTAGTGAGGTAAGCCGACGAGCCGTCACCCTGGTTCAACCAAGGGAAATCGCTGTTACCGTTGCTGACCTGGTAACCGCCACCGAAGGTGTGACCGGCAACCGAGTACAGGAACAGGCCGCTATACAGGTTGTTGTCGACTTTGCCTTTGGTGATGCCCGTACCGTAGTCACCCGTGGTGAAGTAGGCGGATTCATGGCCGTTGGCGCCATCGTCACGGCTGTTGAAGTAACGGAAGTCAGACTTCAGTACGCCCGGACCGATCGACCAGTTGTGAACCAGACCCAGGAAGTGCTGCTTGTAGAAATCTTCCAGGTTGCCGTAGTAGTACTGGGCTGTCAGGTCTTTGGTGATCTTGTAGTCGCCACCACCGTAGATGAACTTGTTGCTGTCACGGCCGGAAGCGGTGGGAGAGTTCGCACCAGCAATCGACAACTCTTCGTTGTTGCTGGAGTTACGACCCTTGGCGTGCTCGATCTGACCACCGACCAGTGTCAGGTCTTTGATTTCGTTCGAGGTGATCTGACCACCTTGAAAGGTTTGCGGCAGCAGACGGCCATCGTTGGTCACGATAACCGGCAGTTTTGGCTGCAGGGTGCCCAACTTCAGCTCAGTCTGGGAGATCTTGGCCTTGGCCGTCAGACCCAGGCTGGAGAAGTTATCAACCGCTTCACCGTTAGACTTGCTTGGGAAAACAGTGCCGCCGTAAGAAGTCGAAGTGGCGCCGTTAGTGCCGCCGCCCGAATCCAGACGCACACCCAGCAGGCCGATAGCATCGATACCGAAGCCGACGGTGCCTTGGGTGTAGCCGGAGATGAAGCGCAGGTCGAAGCCTTGACCCCATTCTTCGTTCTTGCTTTGAACGCCGTTGGCCTTGACCCTGGCGGTACCCGCGTCGGAATCACGGTTATCGGTGTTGATGTAGAAGTTACGCAGCCCCAGAGTGGCTTTGCTGTCTTCGATGAAACCGGCGGCGCCTGCCTGCTGCGCCAAAACCCCTACGGCCACAGCCAGGGCCAAGGTGGACTTGTTCATTTGTTTCGCTCCTATCGTTTCTAATTTTTAAGGTCCTGAGTCGAATGCCCTGGATCCTGAAATGCTCGGTGAGTGCCAGCCCGTGTGACTACGGCGATGGCCTGACCTCTGTGATTTTGGCCCGCATGATAAACACAAAAAGAATTATTTCATTACTTTTCATGCCATTCAGGAATATAGCTTCGTGCTATTACTCTGAGTCGGGACACAAGGTATCGGCTCATAAGCCACCCACTTTAGGCGTTCGGCATAAAAGCTAAAAAGAATAAAAAATTACTACTTAAGCTCTATTTAGAATATTAAAAAAAACACAAAAAAAACCTCGCCGGCGGGCGAGGCTTTTTTCTGACGGCTATTACAGGAAGCTGTAGGTGTAGTTGAAGATCAGACGGGTCTGGTCAACATCAGGGTTGTTGCTGACTTCACTGCCACGGTAGACGCCATTACGCAACGTCACGCCGAAACCTTTGAGGGAGCCCTGCTGGATGGTGTAGTCGATCCGCATGTCGCGTTCCCACTCGGACGCATCAGGGCCACTGCCGTTCGTTGCTTTGATGTTATCGCCGTGCAGGTAGGCGATCGAGGTTTTCAGGCCCGGTACACCCAACGCGGCGAAGTCATAGGAGTACTGACCGAAGGTGGTGTTTTCACCGGCACGGACGAAACCATTGATCATGGAATCGGTGAACAGGTAGAAGCTCGCGCCGCCATTACCTTCCGCATGGCCATTGCCATCAACCACGTTGCCCTGGTTCAGGTAAACGAAGCCGCCGTCATCGTTGACGCGCTGATGACCAAGCAGGAAGGCGTTGCCACCCAGCGTGTAGGTGAACATGGCGCTCCAGGTCTTGTTATCGACCTCGCCCGGCTTGCTGGCGTAACCGTTGTTGTTGTTGAAGCGATAACCCGCATCACCGTTCTTGCCGTTGGAGCTGCTGTCGAAATAGCGGATATCAGTCTTGAAGGACTGGTTGGCGTTGATCGGGAAGACGTGGATCAAGCCGAAGAAGTCCTGCTTGTAGTAGTCCTTCAGATCCGAGTGGTAGTACTGCAAGGTAAGGTCCTTGGTGACCTTCCAGTCAGCACCGCCATAGCGGAACTGGTTGCTGTCATGAGTACCGCCAGCCACGGCCAGGCCGGTGGAGTTTGAAGAGGCACGCCCTGCCGAGTGCTCCAACTGACCCGCGTTGAAGGTCACGTTGTCGATTTCCTTCGAGGTGAGGGTGCCACCGTCAAAGGTCTGTGGCAGCAGGCGGCTGTCGTTCGCTACCAAAATTGGCAAGTTAGGCTGCAGAGCGCCACCCAAATGGGCCTCGGTCTTCGAGAAGCGTGCCTTGACGTTAGCTGCTGCACGGCTCCATTCGTCCACAGCCGAACCATCGCTGTCGCTTGGGAAGAACGTGTTGTTGTTGGCTGGGTGGTGGCCTCTGCCGCCGTCCAGATGGATACCTACGAGGGCCTGGGCGTCGATACCGAAGCCGACAGTGCCTTGGGTGAAACCGGACAGATAATCGAATTTCAGGCCTTCAGCGGTCTCTCTCTGATCCGCGCCGCCTTCTCGGTTATCGTTGTTGTAATACATGGTGCGGGAACTGACGGAAGCCTTGCTGTCTTCCAGGAAACCTGCGGCGCCTGCCTGCTGCGCCAAAACCCCTACGGCCACGGCCAGAGCCAAGGTGGACTTGTTCATTGTTTCGCTCCTATCGTTTCTAATTCTTGTATTCCTGGTCCGGGGTTAATTGCCTCGGATCCTAAGATGCACGATTAGCGCCAGACCGTGACTCACAAGTCAATCGTAACTTTGTGTGTCTACGACCATAGTCTAATCCCCAGTAAATTCGCTCCTTGACGGGCAATGAACGCTTCATAAACCCAAAAAGAATCACCCAATTCTTTTTCATACCGTTTAGGAATTAAGCTCCGCAGTACCCCTTGAGCCAGGACACGGGCACCGGCTCATAAGCTAATTCCTAAATGGTATTTGTTAGCCTTTTTTTAGATCGATTAGCTTTGATGCAACTCACGATCAATCCCTATCGAAAGGCAGCGCCATGACCACCAAACGCGCACTATCCGGTTCAATTGTTACAGTTTGTGTATCGCTAATAATATCTTTCAGCGCTCACGCTGCAAACCTCACAATCGGTTATCAAACCGGCATCGACCCCAGCAAAGTCCCCCAGGCAGACGGACTGTACGAGAAAACCATAGGCCAGAAAATTGATTGGCGTCGTTTTAATAGCGGTCCGGAAGTGGTTACTGCCATTGCTTCTGGCGACGTGCAGATCGGCAACCTCGGTTCAAGTCCGCTGGCAGCCGCGGCTTCGCGCAATCTGCCAATCGTTGCGTTCATTGTTTCCGCCCAGATCAACGCTGCTGAAGCACTCGTGGTGCGCAACGGCAGCGGCATCGATAAACCGAATGATCTGATCGGCAAGACCATTGCCACCCCCTTCGTATCAACCTCCCACTACAGTTTGCTGGGTGCGTTGAAGCACTGGGGCCTGGATGCCTCGAAAGTCAAAGTGGTTAATTTGCAACCGGCGGAAATCGCGGCGGCCTGGAAGCGTGGTGACATCGATGGGGCGTTTGTCTGGTCACCCGCCCTGGGGGAAATTCGCAAAACTGGCAAGACCTTGACCGACGCGGCACAGGTCGGCCAATGGGGTGCACCGACCTTCGAAGTCTGGGTCGCGCGCAAGGATTACGCCGAGAAGCACCCAGAGGTGGTGGCCAAATTCGCCAAGGTCACGCTGGACTCGTTCGCCGACTATGCCGCGCATAAGGACAGCTGGACTGCTGACTCGGTACCGGTGCAAAAAATCGCCAAACTGACCGGCGCCAATGCCGTCGATGTGCCGGAGTTGCTGGCCGGTTCCACGTTCCCGGATGCTAAAGCCCAACAGACCACCGCACTGCTGGAAGGCGGCACGGCCAAGGCGATTGGCGAGACGGCGAAGTTCTTGAAGGAACAAGGAAAGGTCGAGACGGTGCTGCCGGATTATTCGCCGTATGTCAGTGCGAAGTTTGTACAGGATTGATGATCATTCCCACGCTCTGCGTGGGAATGCAGCCCGGGACGCTCCGCGTCCCATCTAGAGCCGAACGCGGAGCGTCCGTTGAGGCATTCCCACGCAGAGCGTGGGAACGATCAAGCGTGCGGTCAGAGGGCTTTTTCGAAGATCTTCGAATTACGCTGGTAGTTGTACAGCGACGCCCGTGCTGATGGCAGACGTTCAACACTGCTTGGCACAAACCCACGCTCACGAAACCAGTGAGCGGTGCGGGTCGTCAATACGAACAAGGTTTTCAGCCCCTGCGCCCGGGCGCGGGTTTCGATGCGCTCCAGCAGCTCATCACCACGACCGCCATGGCGATACTCCGGGTTCACCGCCAGACACGCCAACTCCCCCGCATCCGAATCAGCAATCTGATACAGCGCCGCACACGCGATGATCATGCCTTCGCGCTCGACCACACTGAACTGCTCGATTTCACGCTCCAGCACCTCGCGGGAACGCCGCACCAGAATGCCCTGCTCTTCCAGCGGGCTGATCAAGTCCAGCAAACCACCGACGTCTTCGATGGCCGCTTCGCGCACCACCTCGAATTGCTCCTGGGCCACCAGCGTACCGCCGCCATCGCGGGTGAACAGTTCGGTAAGCAATGCGCCGTTTTCGACATAACTGACGATATGGCTGCGGGCGACACCGCCGCGGCAGGCCTCAGCGGCCGCATCCAGCAGCTCAGCCTGATAGTTGCTGCCCAGGCGCTGCAGATGCGCCGGCACTTGTTGCGGACGCAACTCACGAACCAGACGACCGTTTTCATCGATCAGCCCCAGGTCAGCACCGAACAACAGAAGCTTGTCCGCCCCCAGATCGATGGCCGCACGGGTGGCGACGTCTTCGCAGGCGAGGTTGAAAATCTCACCGGTCGGCGAGTAGCCCAGCGGCGACAACAGCACGATGGAACGCTCATCCAGAAGGCGATTGATGCCCTTGCGGTCGACCCGACGCACTTCGCCGGTGTGGTGATAGTCGACACCTTCCAGCACGCCAATCGGCCGCGCCGTCACCAGGTTGCCGCTGGCCACCCGCAGACGCGAGCCCTGCATCGGCGATGAAGCCATGTCCATCGACAGCCGCGCTTCGATGGCGATGCGCAGCTGGCCGACCGCATCGATCACGCACTCCAGCGTTGCGGCATCGGTGATGCGCATGCCGTGGTGGTAATGCGGGGTCAGGCCGCGTGCAGCCAGGCGGGTTTCAATTTGCGGACGGGAACCGTGAACCAGCACCAGTCGCACGCCCAGGCTGTGCAACAGCACCAGGTCGTGGACGATATTGCCGAAGTTCGGGTGCTCCACGCCGTCGCCGGGCAGCATGACGACGAAGGTGCAATCGCGGTGGGCGTTGATGTAGGGCGAAGCGTGACGAAGCCAATTAACGTATTCGGGCATGAACCTGGGCCTGTAATAAATAGCAGCCAAAAAATGGGCGAAACAGAAAACGCACAGCGGGCTGATGGTTATCGTCGGAACAGGCTTGGCGACACGCGCGCTCTCCTCATGAATACGGGTTGGGACACCGGCAATTTACAAGGCTTGCCAGCCGTGACACAGCCCCTGTGGGAGTGAGCCTGCTCGCGATAGCGGAATGTCAGTCGATACTGAAGTGTCTGACACACCGCTATCGCGAGCAGGCTCACTCCCACAGGGATCTCGCTCAACCGACTGGCATTGGCGTTTTGGCCGGTGTCAGGCAGTAATGTTCAATCAGTTGACGTAATAGATGCACCGTAGGCTGCAAACGTGACATTTCGAGGTATTCCCCCGGTTGGTGCGCACAGGCGATGTCGCCAGGGCCAAGCACCAGTGTTTCGCAGCCAAGACGCTGAAGATAAGGCGCTTCGGTGCCGAACGCCACTGCTTCGGCACGATGGCCGGTGAGCTTTTCCGCAACCCGGACCAATTCTGCATCCTCGGCCTGCTCGAACGGCGGCACTTCGGGGAACAGCGGCGCGTAATCGATCTTCACCTGATGCCACTCGGCAATGGGCTTGAGCTTCTTCAGAATCTCCGCGCGCAGGGCATTGGGGTCCATGCCCGGCAACGGGCGCAGATCAAACTCCAGCGAACACTGGCCGCAAATACGGTTGGGGTTATCGCCGCCATGGATGCAGCCGAAATTCAGGGTCGGCGTCGGTACGCTGAACTGTGGATTACGGAACTCACGCTGCCACGCCAACCGCAAACCACGCAGTTCACCGATGGCATCGTGCATGGCTTCGAGGGCGCTGTGGCCCAGGCGCGGATCCGAGGAGTGGCCGCTCTGACCGAGGATGTCGATGCGCTCCATCATGATGCCTTTGTGCATGCGGATCGGCTTGAGCCCGGTCGGCTCGCCGATCACCGCCGCACGACCGAGCGGACGCCCGGCTTCGGCCAGGGCGCGAGCGCCGGACATCGAGCTTTCTTCATCGCAAGTGGCGAGGATCAACAGCGGTTGCTTGAACGGCTGATCGAGCAGCGGTATGACGGCTTCGATGGCCAGCGCGAAAAAGCCCTTCATGTCGCAACTGCCCAGCCCCACCCAGCGACCGTCGACTTCGGTCAGTTTCAGCGGATCGGTCTGCCACAGCGCGCCATCGAACGGCACCGTGTCACTGTGACCGGCCAGCACCAGGCCACCGGGGCCGGAACCGAAACTGGCCAGCAGATTGAATTTGCCGGGGCTGACCTGCTGAATGTCGCAGGTAAAACCCAGATCGCCGAGCCACGTCGCCAGCAAATCGATCACCGGACGGTTGGTTTGATCGAGGCTGGCCTGCGTACAGCTGACGGACGGTGCGGCGATCAGCGCAGCGAACTGATCTTTCATGGACGGCAAAGGCATCGCTGACTCCAACTCCCGAGTTGAACTCCATCATAGAACCATCCGGCGACAGGAATAAACCGTCGCGGCGCGTAGGTACGTTCACTCCTGTACACTGCACGACCTTGGCAGCCACACATTTCCCCCGGCTGCGCTCCCGATCCTGGATTTTCCGGCCATGCAGAAAGAAACCGAAATCAAACTCCGCGTCAGCCGAGAAACCCTCGCGGCCCTGCGCGAGCACCCGCTCCTGAAAAAACGCAACAAAAGTGGCTGGGAACGCCGTGAGTTAATGAATCAGTACTTCGACACGCCTGAGCGCGACCTGGCCCGCGCCAAGGTTGCCCTGCGCCTGCGCCGCGATGGCGAAGAAGTGATTCAGACCCTCAAGACCCGCGGCCAGAGCGTCGCCGGTTTGTCCGAGCGTAACGAATACGACTGGAACCTGCCCAAAGCCAAGCTCGACGTGAAGAAACTCGACGGCGAATGCTGGCCTGAAGAGCTGGCCGAGCTGGACAAGAAAACCCTGAAGCCGATTTTCACCACCGATTTCGTCCGCGAACGCGCGGAAATCGCCTGGGGCCGTGGCAAGACCAAAGTGGTGATCGAAGCCGCACTGGATCTGGGTCACGTGATCGTGGGCAAGCAGAAAGAAGAAATCTGCGAGCTGGAACTGGAACTGCGCGAAGGCGAGCCGGCCGCTCTGCTGGAACTGGCCGCCGAACTGGCCGCGACCCTGGCCCTGATGCCGTGTGACATCAGCAAAGCCGAGCGCGGTTATCGTTTGTACGACGCCAACAGCTATTCGTTGAGCCTGCCGGCGCCGCAGATCACCGCCGAAATGCCGCTGGACGACGCTTTCGCCGCGCTGAGCTGGCACTTGCTGAGCAGCAGCCAACGCCTGGCCGAGCAGTATCGCTTCAATGGCCACTGGCGCCTGTTGCTGGACTGGGTTGAAAACCTGGCTGAATTGCGCGCGTTGCTGAGCAGCCTGGGCCAAGCCGCACCGCGTCAGTCGACACACGATCTGCGCGTCGCGCTGGATGCCTTGCTGGAAGACTGGCGCCCGCTGGTACAGGCCGGTATCGACGACGAAGACGTGCGCAAAGCTGCGCCGGAGCAGTTCCTCGAAGAACTGCAAGATCCGCGCTGGGGCTTGTTCTCGCTGAACACTTCGCGCTGGTTGCTGGCCCGCACCTGGACCGCCGATCGCAACGTTCGTGGCAATCGCCAGGGCGCTGCGCAATTGGGCAGCTGGTTGCCGCGTCTGCTGGGTGAAGAAGCGACCTCCCTGCAACTGCAGCGTTACCAGCAACAGCCGGAAGACCTGGCCGAGCAACTGCCGCGCATCGAGCGCATCCAGGCTTGGCTGCACCACGCCCGCAGCGTGCTGGACATCCCGGAAATGGATCGCTTGTACGGTGAGCTGAAACAGCTTGCTCAATTGGCGAACGAGCCGATCACCGATGAATCGCTGGATGCGCGCAAGCAGCAGGCGATTGCGGTGTATCAGAATCGTGCCTGGAAAATGCTGCTGCGCATGTGATACCGCCTTCGCGAGCAAGCCCGCTCCCACATTTGACCGCGTCCATTCAGACAAGGCGGTCAAATGTGGGAGCGGGCTTGCTCGCGAAGAGGCCCGCAACTTCACCGCAAAACCTCAGACCGGCAAACTCGTCGTGGATTTGATCTCCGACAACGCCACGATCGAGTTCACCTCCTGGATCCCCGGCACCATCGACAGCTTCTCAAAGAAAAAGCGCTCATAAGCCTCGATGTCCGCCGTCACAATCCGCAGCAAGAAATCCACCGACCCCATCAGCACATAACACTCCAGCACTTCGGGAAAACCGCGAATCGCCTCGGTGAATTCGGTGAAGTTCGAACGCCCGTGAGCGTTGAGTTTGATTTCAGCGAAGATCTGCGTGTTAAGCCCGATTTTCTTCCGGTCAAGCAAGGTCACCTGCCCGCGAATGATCCCCTCCTCCTTCATCCGCTGAATCCGCCGCCAGCACGGCGACTGCGACAACCCCACCTGTTCCGCAATCTGCGCACTGGAAAGCGAAGCGTCCTCTTGCAGCAACGCGAGAATCTTGCGGTCGTAGCCATCCAGCTCGCTATGCATAAAAAAACCTTTGATTGATAACTTACCGAATCAAGCAATTCAAACAATCGCCAATAAGCCCAATCATAGATAAGAAATGCCCGGCACCGAATGTAAAAATTCCTCCAGTGATTTTGGAGATCGACCATGCAGCATCTAGAAGCCGTGAATACCCCGCACACCCGCGCCGATGTCTGGAACGTCAGCAACGCCCACTGCCGCGTTCACTATCAATTGCTGGCCGAGGCCGAACCGGACTTGCTGTGTCGGGCGCTCAACCTGTTCGCTTTGCAGTTTCTGACGCCACAACAGGTCAACGTGCAGCGGATGGACGATCTGTTGTCGATCGACATCGTGATAGACGGCCTGAGCTGGCACCGCGCCCAAGTGATCGCGGAAAAATTACGTAACCTGATCAGCGTCTGTTCGGTTGATCTGCAAGCGGTTGATTGCGCGTGGAATGAACCGGCTCAAGCGGCGGGCTGAAAAAACTCGACATGGCTTCGTCACGTAGTGGCCCAACGGTCTGCCGGTCCGCGACTATCCTTTGCGAACTGTTGTTCATGAGGAGCCCGCATGTCCGTTCAACTTGCCATTCAGGACCGCTGGCTGGATCTCAATGATTTGCTGCGTGAACTGGTCGCCCAAGGTTTTATCAGTCAGGATTCGGCCGAACACGCGCTCAATGCTCGACGCCGTCACGCAGCCAATGGCCAGACGCACCCGCTGGAATTCATCGCCAGCCAACTTCTGGACGACCTCAGCCGCCCCGGTAAACACCTCGACCTGGAAAGCCTGACGCTTTGGCTGTCGCAGCAGGCCGGTCAGCCTTATCTGCGTATCGATCCGCTGAAAATCAACGTGGCGGCGATTACCCCGCTGATGTCCTACGCCTTCGCCCAGCGCCACAAGATTCTTGCGGTGTCTATCGACCGCGACGCAGTGACCGTGGCCAGCGCCCAGCCCTACGTCACCGGTTGGGAAGCCGACCTGACCCATGTGCTGAAACTGCCGATCAAACGTGTCGTCGCCAACCCGGTCGACATCCAGCGCTTCAGCGTGGAGTTTTTCCGCCTGGCCAAATCGGTCACCGGCGCGACCAACGCCGATCAGCAAATGAACACCCTGGGCAATTTCGAGCAGTTGCTCAACCTCGGCGCAAGCGACCAGGAACCGGACGCCAACGATGCGCACATCGTCAATATCGTCGACTGGTTGTTCCAGTACGCGTTCCAGCAACGCGCCAGTGACATCCACATCGAACCCCGGCGCGAACAAGGCACGGTGCGCTTTCGCATCGACGGCGTGCTGCACAATGTCTATCAATTCCCGCCGCATGTGACCATGGCGATCGTCAGCCGCCTGAAAAGCCTCGGGCGGATGAACGTCGCGGAAAAACGCAAACCCCAGGACGGCCGGGTGAAAACCAAGACCCCGGACGGCGGCGAAGTCGAGTTGCGCCTGTCGACATTGCCTACCGCATTCGGCGAAAAAATGGTCATGCGGATCTTCGACCCGGAAGTACTGCTCAAGAACTTTGATCAGCTGGGCTTCTCCGCCGATGACTTGCGCCGCTGGCAGGACATGACGAGCCAGCCCAACGGCATCATCCTGGTCACCGGCCCGACCGGTTCCGGCAAAACCACCACGCTGTACACCACCCTGAAGAAACTGGCGACGCCGGAGGTCAACCTCTGCACCATCGAGGACCCGATCGAAATGGTCGAGCCGGCGTTCAACCAGATGCAGGTCCAACACAACATCGACCTGACCTTCGCCGCCGGTGTGCGCGCACTGATGCGACAGGATCCGGACATCATCATGATCGGTGAGATCCGTGATCTGGAAACCGCTGAAATGGCGATCCAGGCTGCGCTCACTGGTCACTTGGTGCTGTCGACGCTGCACACCAACGACGCGCCGAGCGCAATCAGCCGCTTGCTGGAACTGGGCGTGCCGCATTACCTGATCAAAGCCACGGTGCTTGGCGTCATGGCCCAGCGCCTGGTCCGCACCTTGTGCCCGCATTGCAAGGCGCCGCTGACCCTGGGTGAAGAAGACTGGCAAACCCTGACCCGGCCCTGGCAGGCACCGTTGCCGAACAACGCACATCGCGCCATCGGTTGCCTTGAATGCCGCGATACCGGTTACCGCGGCCGGGCCGGGGTCTACGAAATCATGCAACTGACGGACGGCGTCAAAGCGCTGATCAACCCCGACACGGATTTGCTGGCGGTACGGCGGCAGGCCTTCAAGGAAGGCATGCGCAGTTTGAGATTGTCAGGCGCGCAAAAAGTGGCGGCGGGTTTGACGACGATTGAGGAGGTGCTGCGGGTAACACCGCAAAGCGAGCAAAAGTAGGCGCGGCCGTTACGGAACTCGATTGGGGGATTTGTAATCCAACGCCGCAGTTAACCCAGTGGAGTCACCCAATATGCGTCTCAAACTTGCTGTCGCTACCATCGCCTTGTTGTCCCTTCCTGTCGGTTCGGCGATGGCTGATAGCTTTTGGCGTAACGTCATCTCATCCGGTGCGACCACCGGTTCGACCTACCTGACCTTCAAGGATAACAAGCTGATCGTTGCCGCCCAGGACGATGCCGGCAGCTTCGTCGCCAGTGACGGCGGCATCCGCGGTCCATACCTGGAGGCCGCGATGCAGAAAGTCCGTGCCGACAACCCAGGCCTGCAGGCCACGGACATGGAACTGGCGAACGCGATCCTGGCGAAGAATGCCGTCGCTTCGAATTAAGATTTATTGCTGAACAAAATGCCGCTCTCAATGAGCGGCATTTTTTTGAACCAGAGAAATTGCACAGCTATTTCCTACGTTGGCTAACGCCAAAACTCTCACATACAGACGAGTTTTCACCGACCTACTGATGAAAGCTCTGATATGAGCGCCTGACGTGCGAACTCAAACTTTGTCGATTCGGATTACCCCCACAAGCGAATCGACTCACATGAAAAAACCAGTCTTGTCTTTACTTCTGCTGGCCGCCTACAGTCACGTTTCCCACGCGGAAGGTCTGTATGGCTCGATAAAAATCCAGAGTGTCCAGCAAGACCTTGCCGGCGCCCTGCTCACAAGTCCCAGGGTGAACAACCGTATCGTCAGTCCGGAACGCAACAAAGATGTGGGAGGCTCCGTTGCGCTCGGCTACGAGTTTATAGGGGGCTGGCGCCTGGAAAGCGAGTACACCATCAAGCAGGACTCGGAGTTCAAGAGTTACTGGGCGCCATTCAACGCCAACGTTAACAACATGCAGGTCTCATCCAAGCGCCTGATGTTCAATGCCTATAAGGACTTCCCCTTGACCCAAAGCCTATCGCTGTACGCCATGGCCGGCGCAGGCGTGGCCCATATCAATTCGGAAGGCTATCAGTCCAACCCTTCACGTCGATTTGCCAACAATGCCCAAAACAATTTCGCCTACGCCCTGGGTGTCGGTGCAGACCTCAAACTGACCCGGCAAATTACCGTCGGCACCGGCTACCGCTATGTTGATATGGGTCAGGTTGAAACCGGCTATAACACCTTCGCCAACCGCATCAATGCGCGGGACGAACAACTGAAGGGCAAACTTCGAGAGCAGAATCTTTTCGTTGAAGCGCGGATGTCGTTCTGACTCATGACTCAAAAAAATGCCGCTCTCCCTGAGCGGCATTTTTTTGCCCGAATACAAAACGGTGTCTCAGCGGTAATCGTCCACCGGCACGCAGGCACAGAACAGGTTTCTATCGCCGTAAACGTTATCCACCCGGTTCACCACCGGCCAGTACTTGTGCGCCTTGGTGTGAGCATCCGGCGTAACCGCCTGCGCGATGCTGTAGGACCGCTCCCAAACTCCGGTGATATCCGCCAGGGTATGCGGTGAACGTTTCAGCGGGTTGTCATCGGCCGGCCAGTTGCCGTTCTGCACCTCGGTGATTTCCGCGCGGATACTCAGCATCGCCCCGATAAACCGGTCCAGCTCCGCCTTCGATTCACTTTCGGTGGGTTCCACCATCAACGTTCCCGGCACCGGAAACGACATGGTCGGCGCATGGAAGCCGTAGTCCATCAGCCGCTTGGCGACGTCCTCCTCGCTGATCCCGGTCAGCGTCTTGAGTGGCCGCAGGTCAAGAATGCATTCGTGAGCCACCCGCTCGTTGCGCCCGGTGTAGAGCACCGGGAACGCCCCGGACAAGTGCTGCGCCAGGTAATTCGCGGCGAGGATCGCCACCTCACTGGCATCCGCCAATTGCGGCCCCATCATCGCGATGTACATCCAGCTGATCGGCAGGATGCTCGCGCTGCCCCAAGGCGCCGCGCTGACTGCGCCGTTCTGTGCCAGCGGTCCGTCGATCGGCACCACCGGATGGTTGGCCACGAACGGGGCCAGATGTGCGCGCACACCAATCGGCCCCATGCCCGGCCCGCCGCCACCATGGGGGATGCAGAAAGTCTTGTGCAGGTTCATGTGGGACACGTCGGCACCAATGTCCGCCGGGCGCGCCAGTCCGACCTGAGCGTTGAGGTTGGCGCCATCCATGTACACCTGGCCACCGTGACTGTGGATAACCTCACAGATTTCGCTGATGCCTTCCTCGTATACACCGTGGGTCGAAGGATACGTCGCCATCAGGCAGGCGAGTTTGTCTGCGGCCTCTGCGGCCTTGCCTTTGAGGTCATCCAGATCAACGTTGCCCGCCTCGTCGCATTCGACGATCACCACGCGCATGCCGGCCATCTGCGCCGAAGCCGGGTTGGTGCCATGGGCCGAGGACGGGATCAGGCAGATATCCCGCGCGCCCTCATGACGACTCTCGTGATATTTGCGGATGGCCAGCAACCCGGCGTACTCACCTTGGGCGCCCGAGTTGGGTTGCATGCAGATCGCGTCGAAACCGGTAATCGCGCAGAGCCAACGCTCCAGTTCTTCGATCATCAGCGAATAACCGACCGCCTGCTCTTTCGGCACGAACGGGTGCAGGTTGGCGAACTGCGGCCACGTGATCGGGATCATCTCGCTGGTGGCGTTGAGCTTCATGGTGCAGGAGCCCAGCGGGATCATCGATTGATTGAGCGCCAGGTCCTTGTTCTCCAGTTGCTTGAGGTAGCGCAGCATCTCGGTTTCGCTGTGATGGGCGCTGAACACCGGGTGACGCAGATAAGACGAGGTACGCAGCAGACCTGCGGGAATGCCGGAAACAAGAGCTTCAGCGTCCAGTTCGTCGACGTTAAGCCCATGATCGGAACCGAGGAACACATCAAACAACTTCGCGACGGTGGATTCGTCAGAGGTTTCGTCGAGGCTCAGCCCCAACTGCCCACGCCCGAGAATGCGTAAATTGATCTGCGCGGCCTGGGCACTTTCAATGATTGCGGTCTGAGTACCACCGACTTCCAGCGTCAGCGTGTCGAAAAAGTGTGTGTTGAGGCGGGTGATGCCGTGGCGCTCCAGGCCAGCGGCGAGGATGCTGGTCAGCCGATGGACGCGTTGGGCAATGCGTTTGAGCCCTTCCGGACCGTGGTAGACCGCATAGAAACTGGCAATGTTGGCCAGCAGCACCTGCGCGGTGCAAATGTTCGAGTTAGCTTTCTCCCGGCGGATATGTTGCTCGCGGGTTTGCAGGGCCATGCGCAGGGCGACGTTGCCGCGAGCATCTTTCGATACGCCGATGATCCGCCCGGGAATCGCCCGTTTGTATTCATCGCGACTGGCAAAAAACGCCGCGTGAGGGCCGCCGTAACCCATGGGCACGCCGAAACGCTGGGATGAACCGAACACCACGTCGGCGCCCAACTCCCCTGGCGGCGTCAGCAACAGCAGACTCAGCAGATCGGTGGCGACACACGCCAAGGCTTGCTGCGCATGCAGATGATCGATCAAGGGACGAAGATCGCGGATCTCGCCGTGGGTGTCGGGGTATTGCAGGAGCGCGCCGAACACCTGGTGCTGTTTCAAGTTATCCACAGAGTCGATGATCAGCTCGAAGCCGAACCCTTGTGCTCGGGTCTGCACCACGGAAATGGTCTGCGGATGACAGTTTTCGTCGACGAAGAACAGATTGCTTCGGGACTTGGCGACACGCTTGGCCAGTGCCATGGCTTCCGCCGCCGCCGTGGCTTCGTCCAGCAGCGAGGCGTTGGCCAGTTCCAGGCCCGTGAGGTCGATGGTCAATTGCTGGAAGTTCAGCAGCGCTTCGAGCCGCCCTTGGGCGATCTCTGGTTGATAGGGTGTGTACGCGGTGTACCAACCGGGATTTTCCAGCACGTTGCGCACAATGACGGCCGGCGTGAGGGTGCCGTGGTAGCCCATGCCGATCAGGCTGGTCCAGACCTGGTTTTGCTCGGCGTAACCACGCAGTTTGGCCAGCGCGGCTTCTTCATCGAGGGCGGGTGGCAGGTCGAGCGGCCTGTTCAGGCGGATTCCTGGCGGCACCGTCTGCTCGATCAACTCGACCCGGCTGCCGAGGCCGAGGCTGTCGAGCATCGCCTGTTGCTCGGCGTCATCGGGCCCGAGGTGGCGGCGAAGGAAGGCATTAGGGTCGCGTAACTGGCTCAAGGACGGCAACTGGGACATGACGGGCTCTCTCTTGACTGGCGCTCAACGTCGATGCAACACGGTCAAACCAGCATAGCAGTCGATACCCGAGCGGATGGATTGGCGCCAACGATCATTGCGGATCAGAATGCTCGGCATCTGCCCAATGTCCGCTGATCAGGTGACTGTATTTATGAGCCAACTGCCTTTCCTGCCATTCTCCAAACCCACCATCGACGAAGCCACGATTGCCGCTGTGGGTGACGTATTACGCTCGGGCTGGATTACCAGCGGCCCCAAGGTTCAGGCCTTTGAACAACAACTCTCGGAGTATTTCGGTGGGCGCCCGGTGCGCACCTTCAATTCCGGCACCTGCACCATGGAGATCGCCTTGCGCATTGCCGGTATCGGGCCGGGCGATGAAGTGATCACCACGCCGATTTCCTGGGTGGCCACCGCCAACGTCATTCTGGAAGTCGGCGCTACGCCGGTGTTTGCCGACATTGACCCGATCACCCGCAACCTCGATCTGGATCAGCTGGAAGCGGCAATCACCCCGCGCACCAAAGCGATCATTCCTGTGTACCTCGCCGGTTTGCCGGTGGACATGAGCCGGTTGTATGCGATCGCCAAAAAACACGGATTGCGGATTGTCGAAGACGCCGCGCAAGCCTTGGGTTCGAGCTGGAACGGCCAGCGCATTGGCTCGACCGGCGATTTCGTGTCCTTCAGTTTCCAGGCAAACAAAAACGTCACCTCGTCAGAGGGCGGTTGCCTGGTATTGAACAATGACGAGGAAGTGCAACTGGCGCAAAAGTACCGTTTACAGGGCGTCACCCGTAGCGGCTTCGATGGTCTGGATGTCGATGTGCTGGGCGGCAAGTTCAACATGACCGACGTTGCAGCGGCCATCGGCCTTGGGCAATTTGCTCACATCGATGCAATCACAGCGCATCGCCGTGAACTGGCCAGGCACTATTTCGCTTGTTTCGGTGAGGATTTCGAAGCGTTGTATGGGGCTCAACTGCCCCCGGCGGATTTCGAGAACAGCAACTGGCATTTGTTTCAGCTGGTGCTGCCTGAGCGCAGGGATGGCCAACCGGCACGGGCTACTTTCATGGAGCAGATGCAGGCACTGGGGGTTGGTATCGGCTATCACTACCCGCCGATTCACCTGCTGAGTCTTTACCGCGAACGCGGGTTCAAGGAGGGCATGTTCCCGGTCGCCGAGCGGGTCGGTCGCCTGATCGTTTCACTGCCGATGTTCACCGCCATGACCAAAGCGGATGTTGAGCGGTCAGTCGCAGCGGTGAAGTCAGTGCTAAATCCATAGACCCTGTGGGAGCGAGCCTGCTCGCGAAGTGGGAGTGTCAGTTGGCATAACTGTTTGCTGACACACCGCTTTCGCGAGCAGGCTCGCTCCCACATAGATTTCGCAAGGCGACGATTATTCGCCGATGGCAGCCTTGTAGCCGGCGGCGTCCAGCAGCGTGTCCAGGTCAGCCGCGTTGCTTGGCTTGAGCTTGAAGATCCAGGCACCGTACGGGTCGGAGTTGAGCAGCTCAGGGTTGGCGCTCAGTTCTTCGTTGATCGCAATCACTTCACCGGCCACCGGGGAGTAGATGTCCGAAGCGGCTTTAACCGACTCCACCACACCGGACTGATCACCGGCAGCGAAGACTGTTCCGACTTCGGTCAGCTCAACGAACACCACGTCGCCCAAGGCTTCCTGAGCGTGATCGCTGATGCCCACGGTAACGCTGCCATCGGCTTCGAGACGGGCCCACTCGTGACTTTCGGCAAAACGCAGGTCGGCAGGAATATCGCTCATGTTCTGTGTCCTCAAGAGAATTGTCAGCGGTCGTTGCCCGCCAAAAAAGGTTAGATCAAGGTTTTGCCATGGCGTACGAAGGTCGGTTTGACCACTCGGACCGGGTACCACTTGCCACGGATTTCCACTTCTGCGCGGTCGGCTGTCGCCATCGGCACGCGCGCCAGTGCAATCGACTTGCTAAGCGTAGGAGAGAAACTACCACTGGTGATCTCCCCTTCGCCAACATTGGCGATGCGGACGACTTGATGAGCGCGCAAAACCCCACGCTCCTCAAGGACCAGACCGACCAGTTTGTGCTGCACGCCACCCGCCCGCTCGGCTTCAAGAGCGCTGCGACCGATAAACTGGCGAGTGGCCGGTTCCCACGCAATGCTCCAGGCCATGTTGGAGGCCAGTGGTGAAACGTCTTGATGAATGTCCTGGCCGTAGAGGTTCATACCGGCTTCGACCCGCAGCGTATCGCGCGCCCCGAGGCCGATCGGTGAGATGCCCGCGCCCACCAGATCGTTGAAGAATCCTGGCGCTTGATTGGCTGGCAGAACGATTTCCAGGCCATCTTCGCCGGTGTAACCCGTGCGTGCGATAAACCAGTCACCATCGGCCTGGCCTTCGAAGGGCTTGAGCATCTGAATCAGGTTGCCGCGGGACTGGGTCACCAGTTCGGAGATTTTGTGCCGGGCGTGGGGACCTTGAATGGCCAGCATCGCCAACTCGGAGCGCTCGTTGAGCTGCACCTTGAAACCCTCGAGGTGAGCCTGCATCCAGGCGAGGTCCTGATTGCGGGTGGAGGCGTTGACCACCAGCCGATAACCCTCCTCGAGACGGTAGACAATCATGTCGTCGACGATGCCGCCGCGCTCGTTGAGCATGGTGCTGTACAAGGCACGGCCAGGGCTGTGCAGACGTTCGACGTCATTGGCCAGCAAATGCTGGAGCCAGGCCTTGGCCTGAGGGCCGCTGACATCGATCACGGTCATGTGGGATACATCGAAAACCCCGCAATCGCGGCGCACCTGATGGTGTTCCTCGACCTGCGAGCCGTAATGCAAAGGCATATCCCAACCGCCAAAATCGACCATCTTCGCGCCGAGGGCGAGATGAAGGTCATACAGAGGCGTGCGCAGTCCCATGGGTTTCTCCTTCCGGGCGTGGCGAAGGTGCGGGCCGGTGCTGCACGGGGTGAAAGCCTTGAAATAGAAGGCTTTCAGCCGATTTCAGCTACCTGGTCCGTAGGACGGACCGCACCGAATGCCGCGCATTGTAGCCTCAAGGTGTAGGACTGACACCTAGGCGTTTCGATGCGCTGAACGTCGAATCAATCCGATGACCGGTAACAGCCCGACCAAAACCAGGGTCAGTGCCGGCAGCGAGGCCCTCGCCCACTCGCCTTCGCTGGTCATTTCGAAGATCCGTACCGCCAGCGTGTCCCAGCCAAACGGGCGCATCAGAAGGGTCGCGGGCATTTCCTTGAGCACATCGACGAACACCAGCAACGCGGCACTCAACGTTCCTGGCAGCAATAACGGCAGATACACTTTGAAAAACAGTTGTGGCCCACTGACGCCAAGGCTACGTGCCGCTTCGGGCAAAGATGGCCGTATTCGCGCCAGACTGCTTTCCAGCGGCCCATAAGCCACCGCGATGAAACGCACCAGATAGGCCAGCAACAACGCCGACAGGCTGCCCAGCAGCAATGGCTTGCCGGCGCCCCCCAGCCAACCCGACAACGGGATCACCAGTTCGCGGTCCAGGTAACTGAACGCCAGCATGATCGACACCGCCAGCACCGAGCCTGGCAAGGCGTAGCCGAGATTGGCCAGGCTGATGCCGGAGCGGATCGCGCGGGTCGGGGCCAGACGCCGGGCAAACGCCAGCACTAAAGCAACACTGACTGTAATCAGCGCCGCCATGCCGCCCAGGTACAACGTATGGACGATCAGCCCCGCGTAACGCTCATCCAGGTCAAAGCGCCCGCGCTGCCAGAACCACGCTACCAGTTGAAGCACTGGAATGACGAAAGCGCAGGCGAATACCAGACCGCACCAACTCATGGCCGCCAGCGCCTTGAAACCGCGCAGGTGATACAGCGCCTTGACCCGTGGTCGTTCGTTACTCGCCCGGTTGGCCCCGCGAGCACGGCGCTCGCCGTACAGCACGACCATCACCACCAGCAGCAACAGGCTGGCCAGTTGCGCGGCGGTGGAGAGGCTGAAAAATCCGTACCAGGTCTTGTAGATGGCGGTCGTGAACGTGTCGAAATTGAACACCGACACCGCACCGAAATCCGCCAGGGTTTCCATCAACGCCAGCGCCACGCCAGCGCCGATGGCCGGGCGCGCCATGGGCAGCGCGACTCGCCAGAACGCTTGCCACGGGGATTGCCCCAGGACTCGCGCCGCTTCCATCAAGCCTTTGCCCTGAGCCAGGAACGCGGTTCGCGCCAACAGGTAAACGTAGGGATAGAAGACCAGCACCAGCACCAGAATCACGCCGCCGGTGGAGCGCACGCGCGGCAACCTCAAGCCCGAGCCGAACCATTCGCGCAACAGGGTTTGCACGGGGCCGGCAAAATCCAACAGGCCGACGAAGACGAATGCCAGCACGTAGGCGGGAATGGCGAATGGCAGCATCAGCGCCCAGTCCAGCCAACGCCGACCGGGGAATTCGCAGAGGCTGGTGAGCCAGGCCAGGCTAACGCCCAAGAGCGTCACGCCGATACCGACACCGAGTACCAGGGTCAGGGTATTGCCCAGCAGGCGCGGCATCTGGGTATCCCAGAGGTGGGACCAGATTTGATGATCGATGGTTTGCCATGACAACAGCAAAACGCTGAGGGGCAGCAGGACCAGCGCAGCGATGGCGAAGACCAGGGGGTACCAGCGGCGTTGGGCGGGGTGGGCCAAGGAGATTCTCTAGAAAATATGGGAGCGACACGGCGCTTTGTGGCGAGGGGGTTTACCCCCGTTGGGCTGCGCAGCAGCCCCAAAACCATTCAACCAAATTGAATCAGTTACTAATGCGTTTATCGATTTTACGACTGCTTCGCAGCCGAACGGGGCGGTGCGACGTTTCGCTAAACCCCCTCGCCACAGGAACCCCACTCACCACTAGGGAAGCACTCTCAGCACAGTGGACTCAGTTCCAGCCTGCCCGATCCATCATGCGAATCGCTTCCGCCTGACGCTTGCCGGCAATTTCCACCGGCAAGGTATCAGCCACAAACTTGCCCCAGCTCGCCACTTCTGCAGAAGGCTGAACCGCAGGGTTGGCCGGGAATTCCTGGTTCACGTCAGCAAAGATCTTCTGTGCTTCAGGTGTGGTCATCCACTCCACCAAGGCCTTGGCCGCTTCCGGGTGCGGAGCATGTTTGGTCAAGCCGATGCCCGACAGGTTCACGTGCACGCCACGGTCACCCTGGTTTGGCCAGAACAGCTTCACGGCCAGATCAGGCTTCTGCTTGTGCAGACGACCGTAGTAGTACGTGTTGACGATGCCGACGTCGCATTGACCCGCGTTGATGGCCTCCAGCACCGCGATGTCATCCGAGAACACATCGGTGGACAGGTTATTCACCCAGCCCTTGAGAATCTTCTCGGTTTTTTCGGCGCCATGGACTTCGATCATGGTGGCGGTCAGGGACTGGTTGTAGACCTTCTTCGCCGTGCGCAGGCACAGGCGGCCTTCCCAGTTCTTGTCGGCCAGACCTTCGTAGGTGGTCAACTCACCGGGTTTCACTCGATCGGTGGAGTAAGCGATGGTCCTCGCCCGCAGGCTCAGGCCTGTCCAGGCATGGGCGGATGAGCGGTATTGCAACGGGATGTTGGCGTCGATCACCTTGGACGTAAACGGTTGCAGGATGCCCATTTGCTCGGCTTGCCAGAGGTTGCCGGCATCGACGGTCAGCAGCAGGTCCGCGGTGGCGTTCTCGCCCTCGGCCTTGATCCGCTGCATCAGCGGCGCTTCCTTGTCGGTGATGAACTTCACCTGCACGCCGGTTTTCGCGGTGTAGGCATCGAAGACCGGCTTGATCAGCTCGTCGATACGCGAGGAGTAAACCACCACCTCGTCAGCGGCCTGGGCAGCAGTGCTGCCAATCAGGGTCAGGGCGAGCGCGGTCAGTAGACGCTTCGGTGCCAACATGGGAGCGATCTCTCGATTGAAAAATTGAAGCCAAATGATATGGACTCACATTTAGCTTCTCAATCGAACTGTTTGTAGAGGAGTTACCAGATGTTGCACAGGCTGGAATATGTGGTGGATGTACCAGCCCTTTCGCGGGCAAGCCCGCTCCCACAGGGATCTCCAGTGTTCACACATAATGTTGTGATCACCCGAATCCTTGTGGGAGCGGGCTTGCCCGCGAAGGGGCCATCAGCCCCAACGAAAATCTCAGGCCTTGGCGAGTGCCGGCAGATCCCCGGTCAACCCCAGCGCCTCACGCACGAACAGGGCCTTGGCTTCGGGCATTTGGTCGACCATCTTCAACCCGGCATTGCGCAACCAGCGAATCGGCAACGGATCAGCCTGGAACAGGCGCTCGAAGCCTTCCATCGCCGCCATCAACGCCAAGTTGTGGGGCATGCGCCGACGTTCGTAACGGCTGAGCACTTTCACATCCGCCAGACGTTCGCCACGCGTGGCCGCTTGCAACAGCACTTCGGCCAGCACGGCGGCATCGAGAAAACCAAGGTTCACGCCCTGCCCGGCCAAGGGGTGAATGGTGTGCGCCGCATCACCGATCAACGCCAAACCTTCAGCTACATAGCGCTTGGCATGACGCTGGCGCAGCGGTACGCACAGACGCGGGTCGGCGCTGAGCACCTTGCCGAGTCGGCCTTCGAAGGCCCGCTCCAGTTCTTTGCAGAAACCGTCGTCATCCAGCGCCATCAGGTGCTCGGCTTCGCTCGGGGTGGTCGACCAGACGATCGAACACCAATCCTGTTGACCGTCACGCTCCAGCGGCAAAAACGCCAGCGGACCGTTGTCGGTGAAGCGCTGCCACGCGGTCAGTTGATGAGGTTTGGCGCTGCGCACGCTGGTGACAATCGCGTGGTGCAGGTAGTCCCACTCGCGCGTCGCCATGCCGGTCAGACGCCGAACGGCGGAATTGGCGCCATCCGCTGCGATCACCAAAGGTGCGCGCAAGGTGCGGCCATCGGCCAGGGTCAGCAGCCAGTCATCGCCGGAACGACGCATTTGCTCCAGGCGCGCGTTGGCCAACATGCCGAGATCGCAGTCGTGCAAGCGGTCGAGCAAGGCGTCCTGAACCACGCGGTTCTCGACGATATGCCCCAGCACGTCGGCATGCACACTGGCTGCCGAAAAATGGATTTGCCCGGTGCCGCTGCCGTCCCAGACCTGCATGTCGGTGTAGGGGCTGCTGCGCCGTTTGGCGATGCCGTCCCAGACGCCCAGACGATCAAGAATCCGCTGGCTGGCAATCGATAAGGCGCTCACTCGCGGCTCGAACGAAGCTTGAACATCGAAGGGTTTGACGCTCATGGGGCTGCCGTCCAGCAGCAGGACTTCCAGCCCGCTGTCCTGCAACGCCAGCGCCAGGGCGCTGCCGACCATTCCGGCCCCGACAATCAGCAGATCTGCGCGCATTTCCATGCTTTAAGCCTGTCTCGCTTGCGGCTTGAGCCGCCTATAAAGGGATTTAACCAAAGTGCCGGCGCCGAGGTTCGGCAGGTAGAAGCTGCCGAGCCACTTAAGCATCGGGACGCGTACCCAAACCCATGGCCTGTCGCGCGAACCAGCGTTTGGCCGGCGGCAACAGGTCCAGCCCGAGCAGACCGATACTGCGGCCCAGGGAAACCAATGGTTGAGTACTGCCGAACAAACGGGTGACCTGATCGGAGAAGCCCACGGTCAGGTTCTGATCCAGACGCTGACGCTCGCGGTAGGCCTGCAAGGTCGCAAAGTCGCCGGGAGATGTTTCGCTGGCCAGCAATGCATCGGCCAGCGCTTGAGCATCACGTAAAGACAGATTGAAACCTTGCCCGGCAATCGGGTGCAGGCTGTGAGCAGCATTGCCGAGAATCGCCAGGTGCGGACGCACCTGCTCCTCGGCCTCGATCAATGTCAGCGGGTACAAATGCCGCGCGCCAACCTGCTTCAAAGTGCCGAGGCGATAACCGAACACGCCTTGCAACTCGCTGAGAAAGCTCTTTTCATCGAGGGCCGCCAGCCGTTGCGCGTCCATCCCCAATCGGGTCCAGACCAGTGCGCAGCGGTTTTCCGGCAACGGCAACAAGGCCATCGGCCCGTCATCGGTGAAACGCTCGAAGGCCATGCCGTTGTGCGCTTCACTCGGCGTGATGTTGGCGATCAACGCGCTCTGGTTATACGGGCGCTTTTTGATGCCGATCCCCAGTTGCTCGCGCAGGCCGGAACGGCCGCCATCAGCCAGCACCGCAAGCTCGCATTCCAGCGTGGTTTCGTCGTTGAGGGTCAGGCGATAGCCATCGATCAGCGGCTCCATGCGCGTGACTTCCGCCGGGCAACGCCAGCTGATCACGTCCTTGTCCAGCCCCTGCCAGAGGCATTGGCCGAGCCAGGCGTTTTCCACCACATAACCCAGCGCCGGAACGCCCTCTTCCATCGCCGACAACCGCGCGGTGGAGAAGCGTCCACGGTCGGAGACATGAATCTGTTTGATCGGCTCGGCGCGGCGGGAGATTTCCTGCCACACGCCCAGGCGTTGATAAATCTGCTTGGCACCGTAGGACAACGCCGAGGAACGGGCGTCATAGCTCGGTTGATAAGTATCGCCGGGGGCAAACGGCTCGATCAGCACGATCTTCCAGCCACGAGCCTTGGCCCCGGCCTGCAACGCCAACGCCAGGCTGGCGCCGACCAGACCACCACCGATGATTGCCAGATTGACTCGACTCATGCCGCTTGTGCCCGCGCGGCGGCCATCAAGGCCTCGATCTCGGCGACCGTTTTCGGCACGCCTTTGGTCAGGATTTCACAGCCGCTTTTGGTGACCACTACGTCGTCCTCGATGCGCACGCCAATGCCGCGCCATTTCTTCGCTACGTTCTGGTTGCCCGGGGCAATGTAGATGCCCGGTTCCACGGTCAGCGCCATGCCGACTTCCAATACACGCCATTCGCCGCCGACCTTGTATTCGCCAACGTCATGTACATCCATGCCCAGCCAGTGGCCGGCGCGGTGCATGTAGAACGCTTTATAGGCTTCGCTGGCGATCAACTCGTCGACGTCGCCCTGCAACAGACCCAACTTCACCAGACCGGCGGTAATCACCCGGACTGTGGCTTCGTGGGCCTGATTCCAGTGTTTGTCCGGGGCGATTTCCGCAAACGCAGCTTCTTGCGACGCCAGCACCAATTCGTAGATTGCCTTCTGTTCCGCTGAGTACTTGCCGTTGACCGGCCAGGTGCGGGTGATGTCGCTGGCGTAGCAGTCGATCTCGCAACCGGCATCGATCAGCACCAGATCGCCGTCCTTGAGCACCGCGTCATTCTGCTGGTAATGCAGGATGCAGCTGTTGCGCCCAGCGGCGACGATCGAACCGTAGGCCGGCATTTTCGCCCCGCCCTTGCGAAACTCGTAGTCGAGTTCGGCTTCGAGGCTGAACTCATGCAGCCCCACACGACTGGCCTGCATCGCGCGGATGTGTGCCTGTGCGGAAATCCGTGCGGCTTCGCGCATCACCTTCACTTCTGCCGCCGATTTATACAGGCGCATGTCGTGAAGCAGATGATCCAGGGCAACGAATTCGTTCGGCGGCTGGGCGCCGAGGTGCGCTTTAGAGCGGATCACGTTGATCCAGTCCATCAGGTGTCGGTCGAATTCCGGGTTGCTGCCCATGGCCGAATACACCCGGTCGCGGCCTTCGATCAGGCCCGGCAGGATGTCGTCGATGTCAGTGATGGGGAAGGCGTCGTCGGCGCCAAAGTCGCGGATCGCGCCTTCCTGCCCGGCGCGCAGGCCGTCCCACAACTCCCGTTCGGCATTGCGTTCACGGCAGAACAGTATGTATTCGCCATGCAGACGCCCCGGCATCAAAACGATGACCGCCTGAGGTTCGGGAAAACCGCTGAGGTACTGGAAGTCGCTGTCCTGACGGTAGACGTGCTCGACGTCGCGGTTGCGGATCGCAACGGCGGCGGCGGGCAGGATGGCGATGCTGTTGGGTTCCATCTGCGCCATCAGGGCCTTGCGGCGACGGCTGTATTCCGATTTCGGGATATGAATCATGGGCAGATGGCTTTCCCTTTCACGCGATTAATGCAACGACGGTTTGGCGGCAGCCGGCGCGTCCGGCTTTTTGTTTTCGGTGAACAGCAGCAGCGGCGCGACGCGCAGGTACTCCATCACTTCCATGTAATCGCTTTCGCCGTCGTCGGACTCCTCCAGGGCGTCTTGCACCTGCGAAATAGCCGCCAGGTCCTGAAGCACTTCGGTGGCCTCGGTGCTCAGCATGCTGCTGTCACGGCAGTTCAGGCCGAAACCGCTGAGGAAACCCTGGCACCATTGGCCCAGTGCGGCGGCACGGTCAGCCAGTGGCTCGTCATCGGTCGGCAGCAGTAGAACGACGGTCACGTCGTCGCCAGTGAGCTCGCCCTTGACCATCTCCTGCAAGCCGATCAAGGCGTTGCGGACATTATCCTGCGGCTCGCTTTCGAGCAGCTCGGCGGCATCGATCAGCCAGCCTTCGGCATCGAAACCGGCTCCGGCGCAACTGCGGCCGAGCAACAGGCCATGCAGTTCGGCAGGCGAGACGTTATGACCGCTGGAAGTCAGCAGTTTGGCGAAGGCTTGGTACGGGGAATTCTGAATGGGCATGGGCAGCTAGGCGCCAGACGGCGCTATGTCTAGAATGAAGGCCTGTATCCTACATCGACAGACTCGCCAAGACTATTAAAGGCTGTCCGCCAGCTACCACCCATCTGACACATTTTCAGTGGACACAATGGAAGACACCGACCTGCAAGCGCTGATGGCCAGACTCGAACTGCTAATTAGCCGCGTCGAGCAACTAAAGAGTCAAAACGGACTCCTATTAGCTCAGGAAAAGACCTGGCGCGAGGAACGCGCTCACCTCATTGAAAAGAACGAAATCGCCCGGCGTAAGGTCGAATCAATGATTTCGCGCCTCAAGGCCCTGGAGCAAGACTCATGAGTTCAAGCAATAGCGTTACCGTGCAGATCCTCGATAAAGAATATTCGATCATCTGCCCCCAGGAAGAACGCAGCAACCTGGTGAGCGCCGCCCGTTACCTGGACGGCAAGATGCGCGAAATCCGCAGCAGCGGCAAAGTCATCGGCGCCGATCGCATCGCCGTGATGGCCGCCCTGAACATCACCCACGATCTCCTGCACAAGGAAGAACGCCCGGATGTACAGGCCAGCGGCTCGACCCGTGAGCAGGTTCGCGACCTGCTGGATCGCGTCGATCTGGTGCTCGCAACCGATCCGGACGTCACCAAGGGCTGAAACGCGAAACCGCTTGGGGTATACTCGCATCACTCCCTGGGGTGCTTGCCAGTTGACCACGTCCCTGAGCCGATTCGCACTACCCTGGAAGTTGCACGTTGGGCTGGTGTGCATGTCCGCTAGACGGAAAGCCTTAAAGCCTACTGCATCTTCCACCTTGAACTTTCGGGTTCAAGGGCTAAGTCAGCAGCGGTTCATCCGGGGAGCCTGATTCCAGTCCGATGCCGGTTTAAATACCGGCATCGGCTTTTTTACGGGTACGCTTTATGTACTTACCCTTCTGAAGCCCGAATCCATGACCGAACCTGCGCTGCTGCCCCGCCCGCAACTTCGACGCATGCTGCGCAAGGCCCGCCGCGCACTGACGCCCAGTCAGCAACGCCAGGCCGCTCGCGGGCTGTACAAGCAATTGGCCCAGCAACCGCTGTTTCGCCGCGCAAAACATATTTCCCTGTATCTGCCCACCGACGGTGAAATCGACCCGCGTGTTTTGCTGCGTGCCGCTCAACGCCGGGGCAAGGCAACTTATCTGCCGGTGCTCAGCGCCTGGCCACGAACCAAAATGGTGTTCCAGCGAATTCGCCCCGGCGAGAAGCTGAAACCCAACCGGTTTCGTATTCTCGAACCCATGCACAATCTCGCACGGCAACGCAAAGTCTGGGCGCTGGATCTGGTGTTGCTGCCGCTGGTGGGGTTTGACGATGTCGGCGGACGTCTTGGGATGGGCGGTGGTTTCTACGACCGGAGCCTGGCGTACCTGGCGCGGCGCAAAAACTGGCGCAAGCCGACGCTATTGGGGCTGGCCCATGAATGTCAGAAGGTCGAACGATTGGCTCAAGCGAGCTGGGATGTGCCGTTACAGGGAACGGTGACAGACAAGGCGTGGTATTTCGCCGGCTAGACGCCACTGGAATCAGCGGCGTCCGAAGACAGTTTCAGCGTTTGAAGGCCGATGGCTGTTGTTGCTGCGCGATTTCGATCGGAGCGTCGGTCTTGTTGCTCCACAGGCTTTGGGCATAGCCAGTGGTCACGACGCCGAGGCCGAACAAAATAACCAAAATCCATAGTAAATCCGGTTTGCGTTTCATCGATTGCCCCCCAAAGGCACATCAACACGATGACAGCAGCGGTTTCCGTTGTAGGTGTAGGCCGTGCAGCAGCGTCAAGCTTAGAAGGCCGGCATTTTGCGACAACGTGAACCGACACGCAAACGCTGGCGTCAACCGACCGTCGGTTTGTCATAAAATTCCCCGACAACTTGCCCACCCACTTCGCAAGGAGCAAAAACCATGGCTTATTGGCTAATGAAATCCGAGCCCGACGAACTCTCGATCAAGGGCCTGGAGACGCTTGGCAAGGCGCGCTGGGACGGGGTTCGCAACTATCAGGCACGTAATTTTCTGCGGGCCATGGCGGTGGGCGACGAGTTTTTCTTCTATCACTCCAGCTGCCCCGAACCGGGGATCGCCGGGATCGGGAAGATCGTCGAAGCCGCGTATCCGGACCCGACAGCGCTGGAGCCGGAGAGCCCTTACTACGATCCCAAGGCCACGGCAGAGAAAAACGCCTGGAGCGCGATCGATGTGGCCCACGTCGAAACGTTCACGAAAGTCCTGAAACTCGATTACCTGAAACAACAAACAGCGCTGGCCGAGATGCCGCTGGTGCAGAAAGGCTCGCGACTGTCGGTGATGCCGGTGACGGCCGAGCAATGGGCGGCGGTGCTCGATTTACGTTAAATACAGCAGAACCACCCGGTCACCCTCTTTTCTGCGCCGAACAGGGTTAGGCTTGGCCCACAGTTGACTGGTATCAACGCGCCTCGGCGCTCGATCAACCAGACTAGGACGCAACAGCCGCAGGATGCCCGCATGTCTACGCACAGTCGCTCTTCGATTTTTTTCGCCAGCGCTTTAATGGTACTGCTGCTGGCCGCCGGTGGTTTTGGCTACTGGAAGTCGATGCATGACCGGTTGCCCGAAGGTTTGTATGTCGGCAACGGCCGTCTCGAAGCCACCGAAGTGCAGATCGCCAGCAAGACATCGGGGCGACTGGCAGAGGTACTTGTCGATGAAGGCGACAAGGTCACCAAGGGCCAATTGCTGGCCCGCATGGACACCCGCACCCTTGAAGCCCAACGCAACCAGGCCGAAGCTGAAGTGTTGCGCGCCCGGGAAAACCTCAACGCTGCACAAGCCAACGTGCAATTGCGCCAGAGCGAGCAACTGCTGGCCCAGCAGGAACTCAAGCGCTCTCAGGAACTGTTCAAACACGGTTTCGTCAGTGGCCAGATTATCGATCAACAGCAGGCGCGCCTCGACACCGGTATCGCTGCGGTCGCCGCGTCTCGGGCCCAGGTATCGGCCGTTGGCGCCGCGATTGGTGCGGCACAAGCCCAGGTCGCGATGTTGACCAGCGAAATCGACGACAGCAGTTTGCGAGCGCCTATCGACGGAGTGATCCAGCTGCGCATGGCCGAACCCGGCGAAGTGTTGGGTGCTGGCGGACGCGTATTACTGCTGATCGACCCGAACGATCAATACATGAACCTCTACCTCCCGGCCTCCGTGACTGGACGCCTGGCGGTGGGCGATGAAGCGCGGATTTTGCTCGATGCCCTGCCCGACCGCCCACTGCCGGCGAAAATCAGCTTTGTGGCAGCCAAGTCGCAATTCACCCCCAAAGAAGTCGAGACCCGCGATGAGCGGCAAAAACTGGTGTTCCGCGTCAAGTTACGCCTGACGGATCCCAGTGCCATGCCGCAGGCCAAACCCGGCATGCCCGGTGCCGGCTATGTACGCACCACTTCCGTTGGTTGGCCGGCCAATCTGCAATGACCGGCCAGGCGGTTCAAGCGACCGGCATCAATCATCGCTACGGCAAACAACAGGCGCTGAGTGACATCACGTTCAGCCTGCCCGCTGGAACCCGTTGCGGGTTGATCGGCCCCGATGGCGCCGGCAAATCGAGCCTGCTGGGGCTGATCGCCGGGGTGAAAACGCTGCAACAAGGCCAGTTGGAGGTGCTCGGCGGCTCGATCCAGGATCGCCGCCATCGCAACACCCTCTACGCGCGCATCGCTTTCATGCCCCAAGGCCTGGGGGGCAACCTTTACCCCGAGTTGTCGATCAGCGAAAACATCCACTTTTTCGCCACCCTGTTCGGCCTGTCAAAAGCTGAATGCGATCAGCGCATGCACAATCTGTTACTGGCTACCGACCTGTTGCGCTTTGCCGACCGCCCGGCCGGCAAACTGTCCGGCGGCATGAAGCAGAAGCTGGGCCTGTGCTGTGCGTTGATCCATGAGCCGGATCTGCTGATCCTCGATGAACCGACAACCGGCGTCGATCCCCTGTCCCGTCGGCATTTCTGGGAACTGATTGACGATGTGCGGCGCCAGCGTCCACAACTGACACTGCTGGTTGCCACCGCGTATATGGAGGAGGCCGAGCAGTTCGAGCATTGCCTGATGCTCGATGGCGGCAAGCTGATTGCCACCGGGTTAAGCAAGGAATTACGGGCAGTCACAACCAGCGGCAAACTCGACGAAGCCTTCACCCACTATCAGGGCGACAGCAGCCACGACAATCAGCCTCTGATGATCCCGCCTCGAACCGGCACCACCACCGATATCGCTATCGAAGCCCACGATCTGACCCTGCGCTTCGGCGATTTCACTGCTGTAGACAAGGTCAGTTTTGCCATCGGTCGCGGCGAAATCTTTGGCTTCCTCGGTTCCAACGGCTGCGGCAAAACCACCACGATGAAAGTGCTCACTGGGCTGATACCCGCCAGTGAAGGCAGTGCCACGCTGCTGGGTAACCCGGTGAATGCCAAGGACCTGGCCACCCGCAAACGGGTCGGGTTCATGTCCCAGAGCTTTTCGCTGTATGGCGAACTCAGCGTGCGGCAGAACCTGGACTTGCACGCGCGCCTGTTCGATTTGCCCACAACCCAAAGCACACAACGCATCGATGAGCTGATCCAGCGCTTCAATCTGGGCAGCGTTTGCGATCAGCAGTCCGGGGCGCTGCCTTTGGGCTTGCGCCAACGTCTGTCCCTGGCGGTGGCGGTGTTGCATCGCCCGGAAGTATTGATCCTCGACGAACCGACTTCCGGCGTCGACCCGGCGGCGCGGGACGACTTTTGGCGACTGCTGATCGAGTTGTCCCGTGAACAAGGTGTGACCATCTTCCTCTCCACCCATTTCATGAACGAAGCCCAACGTTGCGATCGCATCTCGTTGATGCACGCCGGCAAGGTACTGGCTTGCGATACACCGCCAGCACTGCAACAACAGTTCAAGGGCGAAACACTGGAAGCTGCCTTTGTCACTTGCCTGGAGCAAGCCCAGGACACCGCTGAACCGCCGAAACCTCCAGAGCCTGCGAATGCGCCCGTCATGCCGGCCATGCCCAAGAAAGATCGCGGCTTCAGTCTCGGGCGCCTGATGGCGGTAGCAAGTCGTGAGGGTAAGGAACTGCTGCGCGACAAAGTGCGGATGGCCTTTGCCCTGCTCGGGGCAATTTTCATGATGGTGATCTTCGGCTACGGCATTTCCCTGGACGTAGAGAAACTCGCCTTCGCTGTCTACGATCAGGATCAGACGCCGCAGAGCCGCGCGTATCTGGAAGCCTTTCGCGGTTCTCGGTACTTCGACGAACAACCCTCCATCCGCGATGCCAAGGAGCTGCATCGCCGCCTTCAGCGCTCTGAAATCAAACTGGCACTTGAGATTGCGCCGGGTTTTGGCCGGGACTTGTACGCCGGGCGTCAACCGGCTGTGGCTGCCTGGCTCGATGGTGGCATGCCGTTTCGTGCCGAGACCAGCCGCAACTACGTCGAGGCCGTGCACCTGGCCAATATTGAACAACTGGCCGAACAGAGCAGCCCCGCGCTGAACCGCCAAGCAGCCGCCCGACTGGAAACCCGCTTCCGCTACAACCAGGACGTTGTCAGCGTTAACGCCATCGGCCCCGGCGTCATGGCGCTGATCCTGGCGTTCATCCCGGCAATGCTGACAGCGCTGGGCATCGTACGGGAGAAAGAACTGGGTTCGATCACCAACTTCTACGCCACGCCACTGACCCGTCTCGAATTCCTGCTGGGCAAACAGGCACCGTATCTGGCAATCAGCCTGATCAACCTCGCGGTGCTGGCCGCGATGAACCGGTGGCTGTTCGGTGTGCCGTTCAAGGGCAGCTTCCTGACCCTGACCTTTGGTGGACTGCTTTATGTGCTGGCAACGACCAGCATGGGCCTGCTGATCTCGGCGTTCACCCGAACCCAGATCGCTGCCATCCTCGGCACCATGATCATCACCAGCTTGCCGACCATCCAGTTTTCCGGGCTGATCGTGCCGCGCTCGTCCCTGGAGGGTGCGGCATCCGTGATGGGCATGCTGTTCCCCGCGGGTCACTTTCTCGATATCGCGGTAGGCACTTTCACCAAGGCCCTGGATATACGGCAGCTTTGGCCACAATGTCTGGCGCTGTTCGGGTTCTTTCTCGGGTTCACCGGGCTCAGCCTGGTCATGCTGAAAAAGCAGGAGGCCTGATGCACAAGCTCGCGCACATCCTGCGCCTGGGTCTCAAGGAACTCACCAGCCTGCGGCATGACAGCGTCCTGCTGCTGTTCCTTTTCTACGCATTCACGGTGGCGATCTATATGCCGGCTGCCGGCTCTGTGATTGGTGTGCATAACGCCAGCGTGGCTATCGTGGACGAAGATCACAGCCTAGTGTCGCGACAACTGGCGCAGGCGCTGCAACCGCCGGAGTTTCAACGCCCGGTCTTGCTGCCTTATGGGCAACTCGATCAGGTCATGGACAGCGGCCAGTACACGTTTGTGATCAACGTGCCGGCGAACTTTCAGACGGATTTGTTGGCTGGTCGCCAGCCTGCCATGCAAGTGAATGTCGACGCCACGGCCATGAGCCAGGCGTTCATGGGCGCGGGTTACATAGGGCGGATTTTCCAGCGCGAATTGTTGAATTACAGCGGCCAGAGCGATGTGGCGAGTAAAGCGCCAGTCCTGCTGACCACCCGCTCGCTGTTCAATACGAATCTGGAGGGCGGCTGGTTTCTGGCCGTCATTCAGATCGTCAACAACATCACCATCCTCGCCATCATCCTGACCGGCACGGCGCTGCTGCGCGAGCGCGAACACGGCACCCTCGACCATTTGCTGGTGCTGCCGCTGACGGCGCTGGAAATCATGCTGGCGAAAATCTGGAGCAACATGCTGGTGGTGGTGCTGTGCACCTGGCTGTCGCTGGAAGTGATCGTCAAAGGCGCGCTCGGCGTGCCACTGGCCGGCTCGATGACCTTATTTTTGCTGGTGACTGCGGTTTATCTGTTCGCCAGCACAGCCCTGGGAATATTCCTCGCGACCCTCGCCCGTTCGACACCGCAGTTCGGCTTGTTGGCGATTCCGGTAATTATCCCGATGTTGCTGCTCTCTGGCGGCAGTACGCCACTCGACAGCATGCCGCAATGGCTGCAATGGGTCATGCAGGGGTCGCCATCGACGCACTTCGTCAGCCTCAGCGCCGCGATATTGTTTCGCGACGCCGGGCTGAGCGTGGTCTGGCCGGACTTACTGGCGCTCACGATCATTGGGCTGCTGTTCTTTGCGATTGCGCTGATGCGGTTTCGCAAGAGTCTGGCGTCCTGAATGCAGGAGCACGGCTTGCCGGCGATGGCGGTCCTTGTGGGGGGCGCTATCGCGAGCAAGCTTTGCTCTTACGGATCCAGCATTACTGGATGATCAGGTTGTTGAACAACAGATCCTCGACCACCGGGCTGCCGGTTTCGTCGTTCATGATTTGCTGGGTCTGCTTGAGGGCTTCCTGACGCAGCTTTTCCTTGGCCTCGACGTTGTTCATCGCTTCAGTGGTCTGCTGGGCAAACAACGCCACCAGTTGATTACGAATCAACGGCTCATTGGCTTTCACCAGTTTGGTCGCCTCATCACCGGTTACTCGCAACGCCACATCGGCCTTGTAGACCTTGAGCTTCGGCGTCCCGTCCAGCCCGTAGTTGCCCACGAACGGCGGGCTCAGGGTGATGTAATTGACCTTCGGCGCTGCACCTTCTTTGGCTTCTTCGGCCATCGCTGCCACAGGCAGAGACAGGGCCAGTAACAACATGATCCACGCTTTCACAATTCGCTCCTTATCCGGTTTGCGGCCTAGCATAACGACCCGCCGCTCAAGCACAAGCTTATGGCTGACTATCAGGGCCGGGCATGCTCGTTGACCCATCGACTCACACACCTACACTTATCGGCCATCACTCCCAAAGGAATAGCCCTGATGAAAGCCGTGCTGTGCAAAGCCTTCGGCCCTGCCGAATCGCTGGTGCTGGAAGACGTCGCCAGTCCTGTCGCGAAGAAGAATGAAATCCTGCTGGACGTGCACGCCGCCGGGGTGAATTTCCCGGACACGCTGATCATCGAGGGCAAATATCAGTTCAAGCCGCCCTTCCCGTTTTCCCCGGGCGGCGAAGCGGCTGGCGTAGTCAGCGAAGTAGGCGAAAAGGTCAGCCACCTCAAGGTCGGCGACCGGGTCATGGCGCTGACCGGCTGGGGCAGTTTCGCCGAACAGGTCGCGGTGCCGGGCTACAACGTGCTGCCCATTCCGCCATCGATGGATTTCAACACCGCCGCCGCGTTCAGCATGACTTACGGCACTTCGATGCACGCGCTCAAACAACGGGGCAACCTGCAACCGGGGGAAACCTTGCTGGTACTCGGCGCTTCCGGTGGTGTCGGTCTGGCCGCTGTAGAAATCGGCAAAGCCATGGGTGCCCGGGTGATCGCCGCCGCCAGCAGCGCCGAAAAACTCGCAGTGGCCAAAGCCGCCGGTGCCGATGAGTTGATCAACTACAGCGAAACCAGTCTCAAGGACGAAATCAAGCGCCTGACCGATGGCCAGGGCGCCGATGTGATCTACGACCCGGTCGGCGGCGATCTGTTCGACCAGGCCATCCGCGCCATCGCGTGGAACGGCCGTCTCCTGGTAGTCGGCTTCGCCAGCGGACGCATCCCCGAACTCCCTGTGAACCTCGCGCTGCTCAAAGGCGCAGCGGTGGTGGGTGTGTTCTGGGGCTCGTTCGCCCAGCGCCAGCCTCAAGACAACGCGGCGAACTTCCAGCAATTGTTTGGCTGGTTTGCCGAGGGCAAGTTGAAACCGCTGGTGTCGCAGGTGTATCCACTGAGCAATGCGGCACAGGCAATCAATGATCTTGGCCAGCGCAAAGCGGTTGGGAAAGTGGTGGTTCAGGTTCGCTGAGCCCAATGAAGCGGTCTGGACTTCAACATCAAGTTGTCAGGCCGCTTACTTCCCATCCAATCGAAGGACATTTCCCAAAGCCTCGTCCTACCCTGGAGCGAAATGCGGCATGAAGACCTGCAAGTAACGCTTCCTACAACGCCCTACAGTTATACCTGAGCGACATGTTCATAAAAGAACATGCAATCTCCAACATTTCCGCTATTTGACCAATGCGAACCGGTGCTATTTTCGGTAACGAAACTGTAACATTCGCATCCGCAGTCAAAACAAGAAATCTGGAGCTCTTGAATGTTTGCTTTCTTTCGTCCTGCCGCACATCAGGCTCCATTGCCTGAAGAAAAAATAGACAACACCTACCGGCGCCTTCGCTGGCAGATCTTCGCCGGTATTTTTATCGGCTACGCCGGCTATTACCTGCTGCGCAAAAACTTCTCCCTGGCCATGCCCTATCTGATCGAAGAGGGTTATACCCGCGGCGAACTGGGCTTGGCGCTGTCGGCCATCGCCATTGCCTACGGCCTGTCCAAGTTCCTGATGGGCATCGTGTCCGACCGCTCCAATCCGCGCTTCTTCCTGCCCTTCGGCCTGTTGGTATCGGCCGGTGTGATGTTCATTTTCGGTTTCGCGCCCTGGGCGACGTCCAGCGTGACCATCATGTTCATCCTGCTCTTTATCAATGGCTGGGCTCAGGGCATGGGCTGGCCGCCGAGTGGGCGGACGATGGTGCACTGGTGGTCGCAGAAGGAACGCGGTGGCGTAGTGTCCTTGTGGAACGTGGCGCATAACGTGGGTGGCGGCCTGATCGGTCCGCTGTTCCTGCTCGGCATGGGCCTGTTCAATGACTGGCATGCAGCGTTTTACGTGCCGGCGGCGGTCGCCATGGCGGTAGCGGTGTTTGCCTTCGTCACCCTGCGTGACACCCCGCAATCGGTGGGCCTGCCGCCCATCGAAAAGTACAAGAACGACTACCCGGAAGGCTACGACGCCAGCCACGAAGAAGAATTCAGCGCCAAGGAAATCTTCGTCAAATACGTGCTGCGCAACAAAATGCTCTGGTACATCGCCCTGGCCAACGTCTTCGTCTACCTATTGCGCTACGGCGTGCTGGACTGGGCACCGACCTACCTCAAGGAAGCCAAGGGCTTCACCGTGGATAAGACCTCGTGGGCCTACTTCTTCTACGAATGGGCAGGTATTCCGGGCACGCTGCTCTGTGGCTGGATGTCGGACAAGATCTTCCGTGGCAACCGTGGCCTGACCGGCATGGTGTTCATGGCGTTGGTGACTGTTGCGACCCTGGTGTATTGGCTCAACCCGGCGGGCAACCCGACAGTCGACATGATCGCGCTCATCTCGATCGGCTTCCTGATCTACGGCCCGGTGATGCTGATCGGCCTGCAAGCACTGGAATTGGCACCGAAGAAAGCCGCCGGTACGGCAGCGGGCTTCACGGGTCTGTTCGGTTATCTGGGGGGGTCGGTCGCGGCCAGTGCAGCGATGGGCTACACCGTGGACCACTTCGGCTGGGATGGCGGTTTCATCTTGCTGATCGGCGCGTGCCTGCTGGCGATGGCCTTCCTGGCGCCGACGCTGTGGCACAAACAAGTCGCCAGTCAGAGCCGCGAAGCAATCGCCTGATCGGCCGTTGATTTGCAGCGCTTGAGCCGCGCCTCCAGATTCCGGTCTGGCATGGCGTGGCTACGCAGGGCGTGGGCGGTCTGCTCGACATAATCGCGAGTGGTGCCGTAACGCCCGCAAGCGTTTTCGAACACGTGGCTCAGCACGTGATCCGGCAAGTTGCCCGCATAGCTGGGCAGATGCCGCTCCAATACAAACCCCAACGCCTGAACCTGACTTCCGTCTTCAAGACGGCAGTTGAGCCAGTGTGGGCGATAGGACGGGAATGGCATTTCGCGCTGCCAAAGTGCGTAAAGAGAGGCTTCAAGTTGTTCTTCAGGCAAGCGATAGGCGAAGCCGCTGCAAGAACCACCGCGATCCAGGCCGAACACCAGCCCAGGCACTTCGGGTGTGCCGCGATGTTCGGGGGACCACAAATACAAACCGCGATGGTAGCCATGCACACGACCCCGCACTCGCTCCACCGCTGCACATTCAGGACGCCAGATCAGCGAACCGTAAGCGAACAGCCACACCGGCCCGCCCTTGTGGCGCGCCATCGTCGACTGCATTGAGCTGAGCAATTGTTCGTGCGTGAGCTGCGGCCCCAGATCGAGCTGCGGAGGGTAAGCCAGATTCAAAAAAGCAGATTCAATGGCGCTCATGGCGATTAGCGTTCAGCTCCCCGCGGGTGAAGAATTACTTAATAGAACGCACCGCTGTAACAATAAGGCACATATGTTTTAAGGCAATTTAAGTGCCATGGCACAGTTCTTAACTATTTGCCTGGATGACATATAACCTACCGGTATTTATATAAATCTATAAATACCGATCGGCTATATAGGGAGTTATAACGAATAAGAGCGGGGGATCAAAATCGCGAATCAAAATCGCGGATCAAGATCGAGGCGCGTACGCAAATACATCCGCGCGCATTTGATGAGCATCCATCCCGGCTTCGACCAAAGCATCCAGCGTGCCGTAGACCATGGCCGGAGAGCCGCTGGCGTAGACATGCAAGGGTTTCAGATCCGGGAAGTCCTCGCACACCGCCTCATGCAACATGCCGCAGCGCCCCTGCCAGCCGCATTGATCGCTGACGACTTTATGCAGGAACAGATTGGGCAGTTTCAGCCATTCATCCCAATGTTCGATGGCATAAAAATCTTCAGGACGACGCACGCCCCAATACAGATGCACCGGATGTTTGAAGCCCGTGGCGCGACAATGTTCGATCAGGCTATGGATCTGGCCCATGCCGGTGCCCGCAGCAATCAGCACCAGTGGACCGTCCGGCAGTTCCGCCAGATGGGTGTCGCCGAATGGCATTTCGATCCGCACCATCAGGTTGCGTTGCAACTGGTCGATCAGGCTCAGCGCACTGCTTTCGCGCGCCAGCACATGAATTTCCAGATCACGCCCGCCATGCGGAGCCGAGGCCAGGGAGAACGCGGATTTCTCACCATTCTCGCGCTCGATCATCAAGTACTGACCGGCGTGATAACGCGGCGGCTTGCCGGCCGGCGCTCGCAGTCGCACACGCCAGGTATCGCCGCCGACGTCCCTGCATTCAATGACCTGACACGACAAGCTGCGCACCGGCAATTCTCCCAGCGCGAGCACGCCATCCCACAGCACGATGCAGTCTTCCAGCGGCTCTGCAATGCAAGTGTAGAACTCGCCATGGTCGCGCACACCGCCTTCCTGTTCGACGCGCCCTTCCACCAGCAGTGCGGCGCACACGTGGCAATTGCCGTTTCGACAGCTTTGCGGGCATTCATAGCCCAGACGCCGTGCGCCATCGAGAATCCGCTCGCCGGGCAGAATCTGTAGCACTGCTCCGGAGGGCTGCAAGGTTACACGCATCAATCTATTCCTAACTGATTCCAGATGGCATCGATCCGCTGGGTAACGGCTTCGTCCTTGACGATCACCCGGCCCCACTCGCGAGTGGTTTCGCCCGGCCATTTATTCGTGGCATCGAGCCCCATCTTCGAACCCAGGCCGGAAACCGGCGAGGCGAAGTCCAGGTAATCGATCGGCGTGTTGTCGATCATCACCGTGTCGCGCTTGGGGTCCATGCGCGTGGTGATGGCCCAGATCACGTCGTTCCAGTCGCGTGCGTTGATGTCGTCATCACAGACGATAACGAACTTGGTGTACATGAACTGTCGCAAAAACGACCAGACACCGAGCATTACCCGCTTGGCGTGGCCCGGATACGACTTCTTCATGGTCACGATGGCCATGCGGTACGAGCAGCCTTCGGGCGGCAGGTAGAAGTCGGTGATCTCGGGGAACTGCTTCTGCAGGATTGGCACGAACACTTCGTTCAGCGCCACGCCGAGAATTGCCGGCTCATCCGGCGGACGGCCGGTGTAGGTGCTGTGGTAGATAGGTTTGATGCGGTGGGTGATGCGCTCGACGGTGAACACCGGGAAGCTGTCGACTTCGTTGTAGTAACCGGTGTGGTCGCCGTACGGGCCTTCATCGGCCATTTCGCCCGGATGGATCACGCCCTCAAGGATGATCTCGGCGGTGGCCGGCACTTGCAGGTCATTGCCACGGCACTTCACCAGTTCGGTGCGGTTGCCGCGCAGCAGACCGGCGAAGGCGTATTCGGAGAGGCTGTCCGGCACAGGCGTCACCGCGCCGAGAATGGTCGCCGGGTCGGCGCCCAGCGCCACGGACACCGGGAATGGCTGGCCGGGATGCTTCTCGCACCACTCACGGTAATCCAGCGCGCCGCCACGGTGACTGAGCCAGCGCATGATGACCTTGTTGCGGCCGATCACTTGCTGACGGTAGATGCCGAGGTTCTGGCGATCCTTGTTCGGACCTTTTGTGACGGTCAGGCCCCAGGTGATCAGCGGGCCGACGTCGCCCGGCCAGCAGGTCTGCACCGGCAGCATCGCGAGGTCGACGTCGTCGCCTTCGATGACCACTTCCTGGCACACCGCGTCTTTGACTACCTTCGGTGCCATGGCGATGATCTTGCGGAAGATCGGCAGCTTGGACCAGGCATCTTTCAGGCCTTTCGGCGGCTCGGGTTCCTTGAGGAACGCCAGCAGCTTGCCGATCTCGCGCAATTCGCTGACCGCTTCTGCGCCCATGCCCAGCGCCACGCGCTCGGGGGTGCCAAACAGGTTGCCGAGCACCGGGATGTCATAACCCGTGGGCTTTTCGAAAAGCAGGGCCGGACCTTTGGCACGCAGGGTGCGGTCGCAGACCTCGGTCATTTCGAGCACTGGGGACACCGGAACCTGGATGCGCTTGAGTTCGCCGCGCTTTTCCAGACCGCTGATAAAGTCGCGCAAGTCGCGATACTGCATGCGTGAGCCTCGTGTTGGCCGTGCCGTTCGGGGGTGGCAGTTTAGCGCCGAACCCCTCTATTCAGAACCACGAACTGCCGGTTCATCAAAAATCAGATAGCAAAAAGCCGGGTTTCCCCGGCTTCTTGGCCTTATCGACTTACTTGCGTTTCATCGACAGGAAGAACTCATCGTTGGTCTTGGTCGTTTTCAGCTTGTCGACCAGGAACTCGATGGCAGCGATTTCGTCCATCGGGTGCAGAAGCTTGCGAAGGATCCACATGCGCTGCAACTCGTCGTCGGCGGTCAGCAACTCTTCGCGGCGGGTACCGGAACGGTTGATGTTGATGGCCGGGAAGACGCGTTTTTCGGCGATGCGACGATCCAGCGGCAGTTCCATGTTGCCCGTGCCTTTGAATTCTTCGTAGATCACTTCGTCCATCTTCGAGCCGGTTTCAACCAGCGCGGTGGCGATGATGGTCAGCGAACCGCCTTCTTCGATGTTCCGCGCGGCGCCGAAGAAACGTTTCGGTTTCTCCAGGGCGTGGGCATCGACACCACCGGTGAGTACTTTGCCGGAGCTCGGGATCACAGTGTTGTAGGCGCGAGCCAGACGAGTGATGGAGTCGAGCAGGATCACCACGTCCTTCTTGTGTTCGACCAGGCGCTTGGCCTTCTCGATCACCATTTCGGCAACCTGCACGTGGCGGGTTGGCGGCTCATCGAACGTCGAGGCAACCACTTCGCCGCGCACGGTGCGCTGCATTTCAGTCACTTCTTCCGGACGTTCGTCGATCAGCAATACGATCAGATGAACTTCAGGATTATTACGCGCGATGTTGGCTGCGATGTTCTGCAGCATGATGGTTTTACCGGCTTTCGGCGGTGCAACGATCAGACCGCGCTGGCCTTTGCCGATCGGGGCGCACAGGTCGATGACACGACCGGTCAAGTCTTCGGTGGAACCGTTGCCGGCTTCCATCTTCATGCGCACGGTCGGGAACAGCGGGGTCAGGTTCTCGAAGAGAATCTTGTTTTTCGCGTTCTCGGGACGATCGTAGTTGATCGTATCGACCTTGAGCAGCGCGAAATAACGCTCGCCTTCCTTTGGAGGACGGATCTTGCCAACGATGGTGTCACCGGTGCGCAAGTTGAAGCGACGGATCTGGCTCGGCGAGACGTAGATATCGTCTGGGCCGGCGAGATAGGAAGCGTCAGCGGAGCGAAGGAAGCCGAAGCCGTCCTGGAGAATCTCCAGCACGCCATCACCGGAAATTTCCTCGCCGCTTTTAGCGTGCTTTTTGAGCAGGGAGAAAATCACGTCCTGCTTGCGCGAACGGGCCATATTTTCTATGCCCATCTGTTCGGCCAATTCGAGCAGTTCGGTAATCGGCTTTTGCTTGAGTTCAGTCAGATTCATATAGGAATGACGTAATCATTTATGGAGGGGGGGAAATTAAGCTTTTGGCTTAATGAGGCCGCGCCGCAGAGAAGGCGACAGGATCGCGTACTTATTCGAAAAGGAGTGCGTCGGCGACGGCTAGCAGGGGGCAGTGGAGAAACCAGTGCGGGGCCGAATGTACCACCTGAGTTTCGGAGCGTCTAGCCCTCAATAACGAAAAGGCCCCGCGATGTGCGGGGCCTTTTTGATGACGCTTTAAACGACGCTTAGATGTTGGCGTCGAGGAAAGCAGCCAGTTGCGACTTCGACAGCGCGCCAACCTTGGTTGCTTCAACGTTGCCGTTCTTGAACAGCATCAGAGTCGGGATACCACGCACGCCATGCTTGGCCGGAGTTTCCTGGTTTTCGTCGATGTTCAGTTTGGCAACGGTCAGCTTGCCTTTGTAGGTTTCAGCAATTTCGTCCAGAACAGGAGCGATCATTTTGCAAGGGCCGCACCATTCAGCCCAGTAGTCGACCAGTACAGCGCCTTCGGCCTTGAGGACGTCGACGTCGAAGCTAGCGTCGGTGACGTGTTTAATAAGATCGCTGCTCATGGAAGTCTCCAGGTTGTAAGCAAAAAAACGTGGCCCATCATAGCCGCCCTTCCCTCGTTCAGGAAGGTGCAGATGATTGAGTCTCGCTATGGCGCCGCATGAGTTTGGGTATAGCTCAAGTCACGAGGTGGCGGGAGCGACGAAGGCAATTCCAGTGCGCAGTGCCGCGTTACGCACATGTTCGTGCATGGCCTTCTGCGCTGCGCCGGACGCCCGCCGGGCCAGTGCGCGGAGGATTTTGCGGTGCTCCTGCCAGGTTTCCATGGCCCGCTCGGCCCGGATGAACGGTAGCTTTTGGCTCTCTAGAAAGATGTCGGCACTGGCGGTCAGGATGCTCAGCATCGCTTGATTGCCGCTCGCCAGCAGGATGCGCCGGTGAAACTCGAAATCCAGTCGCGCCGCAGCCTCGAAGTCGCCGGCCTTCAATTCGACGCGCATGGCGGCGACGTTATCTTCCAGTGCGTCGAGCTCGTGAGTACTCAGGGTCACCGCCGCCAAACCGGCGGCAAAGCCTTCCAGGGCATAGCGCAACTGGAAGATATCCAGCGGCGAGGCCTGGGCCGCGAACGGCCAACTCAGCCCCGCATCACCTCGCGGCAAATCAACCGGTGACTGCACGAACACGCCTTTGCCCGGCTGGATGCTGATCACCCCCAACGCACTCAATGACGACAACGCTTCGCGCAGCGACGCGCGGCTGACCCCCAATTGCACCGCCAGATCCCGTTGCGAGGGCAAGGCATCGCCCGGGCCGAAACCTTGCTCGGCGATCAGTTTACGGATGGCTTGCAGCGCCACTTCAGGTACGGCGCGGGAGATCGAGTTCATGGTTTTTCAGACGAACCAGGCCAATGAGCGGTTAGTTGTAAAGCTATTCGCGACGCCCGGCAAGTCGTGCCCCATGGGGGTTCGGAGATTTTCATGGATGCGCTATCGGGGTGCGAAACCATGTACGACTGTTCAGACCAGTAAGACCGAAAGACTCCAGCAAAACCGTGGCCTTGCGCCCCAAAAACCCGATATTGGCACGGCCCATGCTCTGTCGATCCGCAGAATTCACTTCTCGCCGATTCGGAGATTTGCCATGACCCAGCGTTACAGCGCCCTCCTCGCCGCCCTGTTTGCCAGCCTGATGCTGAGCCAGGCGCCCGCCCACGCCGACGGTCTGGAGGATGTGGTCAAGCGCGGCGTCCTCAAGGTGGCCGTGCCCCAGGACTTCCCGCCCTTCGGCTCGGTCGGCCCGGACATGAAACCGCGCGGCCTTGATATCGACACCGCCAAGCTGCTGGCCGACCAACTCAAGGTCAAACTCGAGCTGACGCCGGTCAATAGCACCAACCGCATTCCGTTCCTGACCACCGGTAAGGTCGATCTGGTGATCTCAAGCCTCGGCAAGAACCCCGAGCGCGAGAAAGTCATCGACTTCTCCCGCGCCTACGCGCCGTTCTACCTCGCCGTATTCGGTCCGCCAGACGCCAGCATCAAAAGCCTGGACGACCTCAAGGGCAAAACCATCAGCGTCACCCGTGGCGCCATCGAAGACATCGAGCTGACCAAAGTCGCGCCCGAAGGCGTGACCATCAAGCGCTTCGAAGACAACAACTCGACCATCGCCGCCTACCTCGCAGGGCAAGTTGACCTGATCGCCAGCGGCAACGTGGTGATGGTGACCATCAGCGAGCGCAACCCGAAACGCATTCCGGCGCTGAAAGTGAAGCTCAAGGATTCGCCGGTCTATGTCGGCGTGAACAAAAACGAGCCGGCGTTGCTGGACAAGGTCAACCAGATCCTCGCCACCGCCAAGACCGACGGCGCGCTGGAGAAGAACTCCCGGACCTGGCTCAAAGAGCCGCTGCCGGCTGATCTCTGATCGTCGTTGCGGAGACTGAATATGGCTTATCAGTTCGACTTTTTACCGGTGGTGCACAACACCGACCTGCTGCTGCGCGGTGCGCTGTTCACCCTTGAACTGACGGCCATCGGCGCGGTGCTCGGGGTGAGTCTGGGCATCGTCGGGGCGCTGGTGCGAGCGTGGAACATCCGTCCGTTCGCCGGCATTTTTGGGGTCTACGTCGAGTTGATCCGCAACACGCCGTTTCTGGTGCAGTTGTTTTTCATCTTCTTCGGCCTGCCGTCACTGGGGGTGCAGATTTCGGAATGGCAGGCGGCAGTGCTGGCGATGGTGATCAACCTGGGCGCCTATTCCACCGAGATCATCCGCGCCGGCATCCAGGCGATCCCTCGAGGACAGCTGGAAGCTGCCGCCGCGTTGGCGATGACCCGTTTCGAAGCGTTCCGCCACGTGGTGCTGCTGCCAGCACTGGGCAAGGTTTGGCCGGCATTGAGCAGCCAGATCATCATCGTCATGCTGGGTTCAGCCGTCTGCTCGCAAATCGCCACCGAAGAACTGAGCTTCGCCGCCAACTTCATTCAGTCGCGCAACTTCCGCGCCTTTGAGACCTATGCCCTGACCACACTGCTCTACCTGTGCATGGCGCTGCTGATCCGCCAGTTGCTGAACTGGATTGGTCGCCGTTTTATCGCAAGGAGCAGCAACCAATGAGCGATTTCACCTTCTGGGACGTCGTACGCAACCTGCTCACGGGCCTGCAATGGACCCTGGCGCTATCGCTGGTGGCATTTATCGGTGGCGGACTGATCGGCTTGCTGGTCATGGTCATGCGCATCTCGAAAAAATCCCTGCCGCGTAACTTCGCCCGCACCTACATCGAACTGTTCCAGGGCACGCCGCTGTTGATGCAGCTGTTTCTGGTGTTCTTCGGCGTGGCGTTGGCGGGGATAGAGATTTCGCCATGGATGGCGGCGGCGATAGCCCTGACGCTGTTCACCAGCGCCTACCTGGCAGAGATCTGGCGTGGTTGCGTCGAGTCGATCCCCAACGGCCAGTGGGAAGCCTCGTCGAGCCTGGCGCTGAACCCGCTGGAGCAACTGCGCTACGTGATCCTGCCGCAAGCGCTGCGAATCGCCGTGGCGCCGACCGTGGGCTTCTCGGTGCAGGTGGTCAAAGGCACCGCCGTCACCTCGATCATCGGCTTCACCGAACTGACCAAGACCGGCGGCATGCTCGCCAACGCGACCTTCGAACCGTTCATGGTCTACGGCCTCGTGGCCCTCGGTTACTTCCTGCTCTGCTACCCCTTGTCCCTCAGTGCGCGCTATCTGGAAAGGAGACTGCATGCCTCTGCTTAGAATCTCGGCCCTGCATAAATATTACGGCGACCACCATGTGCTCAAAGGCATCGACCTCAGCGTCGAGGAAGGCCAGGTGGTGGCGATCATCGGCCGCAGCGGCTCGGGAAAATCCACCTTGTTGCGCACCCTCAATGGCCTGGAATCGATCAACGACGGCGTGATTGAAGTCGACGGCGAATACCTCGACGCCGCCCGTGCCGACCTGCGCAGCTTGCGACAGAAAGTCGGAATGGTGTTTCAGCAGTTCAACCTGTTCCCGCACCTGACGGTCGGCGAGAACGTGATGCTCGCACCGCAAGTGGTACAGAAAGTGCCGAAAGCCAAAGCGGCCGACCTTGCGCGAGAGATGCTGGAACGGGTCGGGCTGGGGGAAAAATTCGATGCCTTCCCGGATCGGTTGTCTGGCGGGCAGCAACAGCGGGTGGCGATTGCCCGGGCGCTGGCGATGTCGCCGAAGGTCTTGCTGTGCGATGAAATTACCTCGGCGCTGGACCCGGAATTGGTCAATGAAGTGCTGAGCGTGGTCCGGCAACTGGCCAAGGAAGGGATGACGTTGATTATGGTCACCCACGAGATGCGTTTTGCCCGGGAGGTTGGGGATAAGTTGGTGTTCATGCATCAGGGCAAGGTGCATGAGGTGGGGGATCCGAAAATTCTGTTCGCCAACCCGCAGACCACGGAGTTGGCGAATTTCATTGGGACGGTTGAGGCTGCGGGCTGATTGATCTTCAGCGCCTGCAAGGCCGCCTTCGCGGGCAAGCCCGCTCCCACAGGGTTCTCTGCTGGAACGCGATGGTGTGCTCGACGCAAAAACCTGTGGGAGCGGGCTTGCTCGCGAAGAGGCCATTCGCAACACCACGGATGCCCCGTGGTAAAAGATCGCAGCCTTCGACAGCGCCTACGCGTTGGCGGCAGCGTTTGATCGTGGCACGATGTCGAGGTTATCGACCGAGACCCCCTGACCATGCCGCAATCCCAAGCCAAGAATCTGTCCCTGATCGCCGCAATCGACCTGGGCTCCAACAGCTTTCACATGGTCGTGGCCAAGGCCCAGAACGGCGAAATCCGTATTCTCGAACGACTCGGGGAGAAGGTTCAGCTGGCCGCCGGCATCGACGATGAGCGTCAGCTCAGTGAAGAATCCATGCAACGCGGGCTCGATTGCCTGAAGCGTTTTGCCCAACTGATCAACGGTATGCCGCCCGGCGCCGTGCGGATCGTCGGCACCAACGCCCTGCGTGAAGCCCGTAACCGTGGCGAATTTATCCGCCGCGCTGAAGAAATCCTTGGCCACCCGGTGGAAGTCATCTCCGGCCGTGAAGAAGCACGCCTGATTTACCTCGGCGTTTCCCACACCCTCGCCGACACCCCGGGCAAACGCCTGGTGGCCGACATCGGCGGCGGCAGTACCGAATTCATCATCGGCCAGCGCTTTGAACCACTGCTGCGCGAAAGCCTGCAAATGGGCTGCGTCAGCTACACCCAGCGCTATTTCAAGGATGGCAAGATCACCCCGGCCCGCTACGCCCAGGCGTACACGGCGGCGCGGCTGGAGATCATGAGCATCGAACACGCCCTGCACCGGCTGACCTGGGATGAAGCCATCGGCTCCTCGGGCACCATTCGTGCGATTGGCCTGGCGTTGAAGGCTGGCGGTCATGGCACGGGCGAGGTTAATGCCCAAGGCCTGGCCTGGCTCAAGCGCAAGCTGATCAAGCTCGGCGACGTCGAGAAGATCGACTTCGAAGGCATCAAGCCTGACCGCCGGGCGATCTTCCCTGCCGGCCTGGCGATTCTCGAAGCGATTTTCGATGCCCTCGAACTGCAACGCATGGACCACTGTGAAGGCGCCCTGCGCGAAGGCGTGCTCTATGACCTGCTAGGCCGCCATCATCACGAAGACGTCCGGGAGCGCACCCTTAGCTCGCTGATGGAGCGTTATCACGTCGATCTGGAACAAGCGGCGCGAGTCGAGCGCAAGGCGTTGCATGCTTTCGATCAAGTGGCTGAGGATTGGGAGCTGGATGACGGGGTCTGGCGCGAATTGCTCGGCTGGGCGGCCAAGGTCCATGAAGTGGGCCTGGACATCGCTCACTATCAGTATCACAAGCACGGCTCCTACCTGATTGAGCACTCGGACCTGGCCGGGTTCTCCCGCGAAGACCAGCTGATGCTCGCGCTGCTGGTGCGCGGCCACCGCCGCAATATTCCCCGGGACAGGTTTGCCGATTTCGGCGATGACGGCATCAAGCTGATTCGCCTGTGCGTGCTGCTGCGCTTTGCGATCCTGTTCCATCACATCCGTGGCACCCAGGAAATGCCCCAGGTCGTGCTGCACGCCAACCGCGACAGCCTTGATGTGCAGTTCCCGGAAAACTGGCTGGACGAAAACCAGCTGACCCAGGCCGACTTCGCCCTTGAAGCGGAGTGGCTGACCCGCGTCGGCTTTGTGCTTAACGTTCGCTGAAAATGAAAAAGGCCTTCTTCGGAAGGCCTTTTTTTGTGTCCGCAATTCAGCAAACGACGCATTGCCCCCTGTGGGAGCGGGCTTGCTCGCGAATGCAGTGTGTCAGTCAATATTGATGTCGACTGACACACTGCATTCG
>NZ_JAHBDP010000073.1:0-72690 GCF_019956495.1 Pseudomonas sp. BF-B-26
CACCACAACTGATGAGGTGTCCCATGCAACTGCCAGAGCAGCAGCGACAGTCCGATTCATCCTGGCTTTTGCAGAGGCGCGACCTGGCACCTGAAGAGTTCGCCACCTACCTGTTAGAGCTGGGGACTCTGGTGCTGCGGCGTCGACTGGGTGCGCCCACCGCCCGACAGCCTCGCCCTTCGAAACGTTGAACAGATAACCGCATACCAAAAAAACCAAGGAGCCCCCCATGGAATCTGCGATCGATAAGCACCTCAAATGCCCGCGGACGTTGTCTCGTCGCGTCCCCGATGAATACCAGCCCCCCTTCCCCATGTGGGTTGCGCGCGCCGATGAGCAACTGGAACAGGTGGTGATGGGATATTTGGGAGTGCAGTACCGCGGGGACGACCAGCGTGCAGCGGCCCTGCACGCCATGCGCCACATCGCCGCGAGCCTGAGTTTGCCCGACGGCCCCCTGAGCCATGACCTGACTCACCACACCGACAACAGCGGTTACGACAACCTGATGATCGTCGGTTACTGGAAAGACCCGGCCGCCCATTGCCGCTGGCTGCGCTCGCCTGAGGTAATCGAATGGTGGTCATCGGAGGATCGCCTGAGCGACGGTCTCGGTTACTTTCGGGAGATCGTCGCGCCGCGGGCCGAGCAGTTCGAGACGTTATATGGCTTTCGCGAGGAATTACCCGGTGTCGGCGCCCTGATGAACACCATCAGTGACGAAATCGAAGAGCACGGTTACTGGGGATCCATGCGTGACCGCTTCCCGATTTCCCAGACCGACTGGATGGCACCTTCCGGTGAACTGACGGTGATCGCTGGCGACCCGGCCAAAGGTGGGCGCGTGGTCGTGCAAGGCCACGACAATATCGCACTGATCCGCTCCGGCCAGGACTGGGCGGATGCTGGCGAAGAAGAACGATCACTCTATCTCAACGAAATTCTGCCGACGCTGCAGGCGGGTATGGATTTCCTGCGCGACAGTGGCAAGGACCTGGGTTGCTACAGCAATCGCTTCGTGAATTACATCGACCTGGACGGCAATCTTCTGAACCTGAGCTACAACATTGGCCACTGGCGCTCCCTGGAAAAACTCGAGCGCTGGGCCGAATCCCATCCGACCCATCTGCGGATCTTCGTGACCTTCTTTCGGGTCGCCACCAGCCTGTCGAAGCTACGGCTTTATCACGAAGTCTCGGTATCCGACGCCAAGGATCAAGTGTTCGAGTACATCAACTGCCACCCGCAGACCGGCATGTTGCGTGACGCGGTGATCCCTAAAACCTGACGTCTGACGCTACCCGGCGTCCACGGGCGGTCTCGATCCGAATTCCGCCCTGACACGGATCTCGCTCCCAAACATCTTTTGGCCCCCCATCTCTAGCGCATGGGGTTGGGGGCCCTTTTGTCAGGAAATCGATCATGAAGTTGAGTCACTCTTTACTCGTGCTATGCATGCTGCCGTTTGTTAAAAGCCAGGCCATCGAGGTAGCTCCCGGCGATTTCGAGCCATTGCCGGCCGGCGCCAACGCCTTGCTGCTCTACTACCAGCACGCTGACCGCTCGGACCTGTACCAGAACGGCCACAAGGTCTCCGACGACGCCAGGCTCAGTTCGGACATCGGCATCCTGCGTTATGTGCACGCCATCGGCCTGTCAGAAAACCTCTCATGGGAACCGCAGATTCTGTTGCCTTTCGGCCAGATGAACGCCTCGGGAGATATCGGTGCCTTGGGCGATACCCGCGGCATCGGCGACCCGATCATTACCGCGCCGCTTAAGTGGACGTTGCCCACCGCAAACAAAGACATCTTCGCCTTGGCACCCTATCTGTACTTCCCGGTGGGGAGCTACGACAAAAACGATGCCCTGAACCTCGGCGAGAACCGCTGGCGCGCTACGCTACAGGCGGCGTACATCCACCATTTCTCCCCGAAATGGGCGCTGGACACGGTGGCCGAAGCCTCTTGGGTGTCGGCCAACAATGACTTCGGCCCGACCGGGGCGAAACTGGAAGAAAACACCCGTTACGAGTACCAGGCCGCCGTGCGCTACAACTGGACGCCGAGCACCACCTTCGCCGTTGGCGGCGGCTACATCACCGGCTCGGCGACTACCGTCAACGGGATCGATCAGCACGATGGGGTATCCACTTCCTACGGGCGTTTCACCGTCACGCACTTCATCGAGCCCACGCTGCAGATTCAAGCGCAGATCGGCACGGACATCGAGGTTGAACAAGGCTTCAAGGAAGGCGCACGCCTGAACCTGCGCGTCTTGAAAGTGTTCTGAGCGCGCCACGCTTGGCAGGTTGTCCTTTTCAACCAAGTGGCTGTCCTTCTCAGCCAAGCAACGGCAGAGAGGGATGCCTAACGTGATCCCTGTAACCCACTCGATTGATGTCGCTCCAGGTACCCGGCGCAAGGTGTGTTTCGAATCATCCTCGAATGCTCCCGTACAGGCTGACCCGTTGTCGATCACAGACGTCGATCACAAACAAAAAAATAGGAAAACCATGGCCATTGTTCGCCCTACCCTCGACCAACTGCAGGACATCGCTGGCCGGCTGAATATGCAGCTGACCCACGAGCAGGCAGCGGAATACCTGGCACTGATGCAACCAAGTTTCGACGCATATGACCTGGTCGACGAGTTGCCGGATTTCACCCCGCCAGTGCGCTACGACCGCAGCTCGGGCTATCGCCCGTCAAACCCGCAAAACCTGCTCAACGCCTGGTATTACAGGACCGAGGTGAATGGCGCCCGTGAGGGCAAACTTGCCGGCAAAACTATTGCGCTCAAGGACAACATCTCCTTGGCTGGCGTCCCGATGATGAACGGCGCTTCTATCCTGGAAGGGTTTGTACCGTCCTTTGACGCAACCGTGGTGACCCGTTTGCTAGACGCCGGGGCTACCATCCTGGGCAAGGCGACCTGTGAGCACTACTGCCTCTCCGGTGGCAGCCACACCTCTGATCCGGCGCCCGTACACAACCCATACCGGCACGGTTTCGCTGCCGGCGGATCCTCCTCCGGAAGCGCTGCATTGGTGGCAGCCGGCGAGGTGGACCTGGCGGTTGGCGGCGATCAAGGCGGCTCGATCCGCATCCCTTCAGCGTTCTGCGGCACCTATGGCATGAAGCCGACCCACGGCCTGGTGCCCTACACCGGGATCATGGCGATCGAGGCCACCATCGACCATGCCGGTCCCATCACCCGCAACGTGCGTGACAACGCGTTGATGCTGGAAGTCATGGCCGGTGCCGACGGGCTCGATCCTCGCCAGGCCGCCCCTCAAGTCGACGCCTACTGCGACTATCTGCAGCGAGGTGTGAGCGGACTGCGGATCGGCATCCTGCAGGAAGGCTTCCAGCTGGCCAACCAGGATCCACGAGTTGCGAACAAGGTACGCGGCGCCATCGCCCGACTCGAAGCCTTGGGAGCCCGCGTCGAAGAGGTCTCCGTTCCCGAGCACAACCTGGCAGGTTCGCTGTGGCACCCCATCGGCTGCGAAGGTCTGACCATGCAAATGATGCATGGCAATGGCGCAGGCTTTAACTGGAAGGGGCTCTACGACGTTGGCCTGCTGGATAAACAGGCCGGTTGGCGGGAACAAGCGGACGCATTGTCCGCCTCGCTCAAGCTGTGCATGTTTGTCGGCCAGTACGGCCTGGAACGCTACAACGGTCGTTTCTACGCCAAGGCACAGAACATCGCACGCTTCGCCCGGGCCGGTTACGACAAGGCACTGCAGAACTACGACCTGCTTGTCATGCCGACCGTGCCGATCATTGCCCAGCCCCACCCTGAGCCGGGTTGTTCGATCACCGAGTACGTGGCCCGAGCGCTGGAAATGATCGGCAACACTGCGCCGCAGGACATTACCGGCCATCCGGCCATGTCGATCCCATGCGGTCTGGTGGACGGCCTGCCCGTTGGGCTGATGTTCGTTGGCAAGCACTATGCCGAAGGCACAATTTACCAGGCGGCGGCAGCGTTCGAGGCCGATGTCGACTGGAAGACGTTGTAAGGCTGCCTCCCCCCAAACCTCCCGGACATCAATAAAAAACCGGGGGCTGTTCTTCACTTTTTTGACCGTGTTAAACCGATGAGGAGTTACACCATGAGCGCCACTGTATCCCCAGCATCCACTTCGACGCCCAGCGAGCGAGCCTGGGCCTTGTTCAAGGTGATGAAAGACAAGGAACTGATTCCAGAGGGCTATATCGAGCAGCTGACCGAATTGATGGTGCACCAATGGAGCCCGGAAAACGGCGCCCGTGTAGTCGCCAAGGCCTGGGTCGATCCACAGTTCCGGGAGCTGTTGCTCAGAGACGGCACCGCCGCGTGCGCGCAGTTCGGTTTCACCGGCCCACAAGGCGAATACATCGTGGCCCTGGAAGATTTGCCCCAGCTGAAAAACGTCATCGTCTGCAGCCTGTGCTCTTGCACCAACTGGCCGGTCCTGGGGTTGCCGCCGGAGTGGTACAAGGGTTTTGAGTTCCGTGCACGCCTGGTTCGTGAAGGACGCACCGTGCTGCGTGAGATGGGCACAGAGTTGCCAAGCGATGTGGTCGTCAAAGTCTGGGATACCAGCGCGGAAAGCCGCTACCTGGTATTGCCCGTAAGGCCCGAAGGCTCCGAGCACATGAGTGAAGAAGAGCTTCAGAAACTGGTGACCAAGGATGTGCTGATCGGGGTTGCCCTGCCCCGCGTACGTTGACCCAAAAGACGCTCTTCATCTTCTAATTTTCGGAGGTTTTTATTATGGATGGCTTTCACGATCTCGGTGGTTTTCAAGGCTTTGGCAAGGTTCCCCATGTCATCAATAGCCAGGATTACAAACAAGTATTCAAACAGGAATGGGAGCACCTGGCTTACAGCCTGATGTTTATCGGCGCCGACCAGTTGAAAAAATTCAGCGTCGATGAAATACGTCACGCCGTCGAACGACTTGATGTCCGCCAGCACGTTGGCACGCAATATTACGAGCGCTACGTTATCGCCACGGCCACGTTGCTGGTCGAAACCGGCGTCATTACCCAGGAAGAACTCGATCAGGCATTGGGTTCAACCTTCAAATTGGCCAACCCTCCCCACGACAAGGGCCGCCCCGCCATCACTGGCCGCCCGCCATTTGAAGTGGGCGACCGGGTAGTGGTTCGCGACGAGTACGTGGCCGGACACGTGCGCATGCCGGCGTATGTGCGCGGCAAGGAAGGCATCGTCCGACACCGCACCTCGGAAAAATGGCCGTTCCCGGACGCCATCGGTCACGGCGATTTGAGCGCAGCGCACCAGCCCACCTACCACGTCGAATTCCAGGTGAAGGATCTGTGGGGCGATGCCGCGGATGATGGCCTGGTTGTCGTCGACCTGTTCGAAAGCTATCTGGACAAGGCCGTCGATGCGAAAACGGGGGCCGCATGATTGACGGGGCCCTGTCGGGCCGGCTGCCGGTGACGGTCCTTTCAGGCTTCCTCGGCTCCGGCAAGACGACCCTGCTCAACCACATCCTGCGCAATCGCGCAGGCATGCGGGTGGCGGTCATCGTCAACGACATGAGCGAAGTCAACATCGACGCCGAGGACGTAGCACGCAATGTGTCGCTGCACCGCGGCAGCGATGAACTGGTCGAGATGAGCAACGGCTGCATCTGCTGCACGCTGCGCGCTGATCTGCTTGAGCAGATCAGCCTGCTGGCGCGTCAGCAGCGCTTCGATTACCTGCTGATCGAGTCAACTGGAATCTCCGAACCGATGCCGGTCGCCGAGACCTTCGCCTTCCTCGACTCGCAAGGTTTCAGTCTGAGCGAACTGGCGCGGCTCGATACCTTGGTCACCGTCGTCGACGGCAGCAACTTCCAGGCGCTGCTGGCCTCGCGGGACACCGTTGGCGGCGTGGACGAAACGGGCACGCCATTACGCCACTTGTCCGATCTGCTGATCGAACAGGTGGAGTACGCCAACGTCATCCTCGTCAGTCGTCTGGACCTGATAGGCGAGAAAGGCTTTCTGGAACTGAGCGCCCTCCTCGCAGGCCTCAATCCGAAGGCAGAAATCCTGCCCATGACCCACGGTGCCATCGATCTGTCGAAAATCCTCGACACCGGCCGCTTCGATTTGCCGAGTCTGGTGCAGTCACCCGGCTGGATGAAAAGTCTGGAAGCCAGTGACGAGCATCCTCCCGAGTCGGACACCTATGGAATTGCTTCCTGGGTGTATCAGGAGCGTGCGCCATTCCATCCGCTACGTCTGCTGGAGTTCCTGCAGCGGCCTTGGCTCAACGGGCGGCTACTGCGTTGCAAAGGCTACTTCTGGGTCGCCAGCCGGCATCTGGACATCGGCATGCTGGTGCAAAGTGGCGGGCAATTTCGTTGGGACTATGTCGGGCGCTGGTGGGCATTCATCGCGCAATCGCAATGGCCCCAGGACGACTATCGCCGACAAGGGATTCTGGCCAAATGGGACGACATCACCGGTGATTGCCGGCAGGAAATCGTCTTCATCGGTCAGGGTCTCGACCTGGATATGTTGAAGCGGCAACTGGACGCCTGCCTGTTGACCCCGGAAGAGATCATGGACGGTCCACAGATGTGGCCAACCTTGCCGGGCGCAACCTCCTTCGACCTCCAGGCATTGTCACACTGACTGCTCGGTGAACAGCCTTTCAATACACCCACTTTAGCGAGGCAGGGCAAACCTCGTTATGACCTTTGACTTCAATTTCACAGACTGAGAGGCGCTGTATGTTGTTCTTCAGCAGAACTACTCATCGGACACTGGCTTCACTCGCCGACAGGCTGGATCGACCCGAGATCGCTGACTCATCGATCACGTCGGCCGATCCGCTGTTGCGGCGGATTCTGACAAGGGTGGAGAGCCTTCTCAGCGAGCGGCGAGATCTGCGGGCGCGAGAAGAGAAGCTGAGCCAAAACCTTGAGCAAATCACCTCACGCCTCGCCGAGCGGGACGTTCAGTTGCAACAGCTGGAGACTCGCTGGGAGCTCGCCGTTCAAGGGTCGGGTGACCTGTTCTGGGAATTGGAGCTCGGCGCAACCACACAACCAGATACCGATAGCGCACTGCGGTGGTCGGGGTCCTGGCCGATCCAGACACCGATGCCCGACCAGCTCAATCTCTGGAGCGAGCGGCTGCACCCGGGTGACCGTCAGCGCAACCACGATGCGTTGTCGAAGCATCTTGCAGATCGCAGCGGCCGAACATCCTATGCCCTGGACGTTCGAATGGCCTTCGAAGGTGAATATCGCTGGTGCTGCATCAGCGGAAAATCCCGCCGCGATGCCCAAGGCATGCCCGTGACCATCGCCGGAGTGTTGCGCGACATCCATGCACAACGCTTGCAGGACGAGGCGCTTTCACTGGCTGCCACCCGTTTCGAGATTGCCCGGGAAATGCTTCACGACGGGCTCTGGGACATCGAGGTGGTAGCTGGTGATCCGGCCAATCCGAAGAACGCCATCTGGTGGTCTTCACAGATGCGTCGCTTGCTCGGCCATACAACGGCCGAAGAGTTTCCCAACACGTTGGAAGCCTGGTCGTCACGCCTGCATCCCGAGGACAGCCAGCGCGCTATAGGCGCCTTCGTCGCACACGTCGATGATCGCAGCGGCAAGACTCCCTTCGACGTCGACTACCGGCTCAGGCACAAGAACGGTGAGTACCGTTGGTTCCGCGGCCGCGGCCAGACCCGGCGTGCGGCTGACGGTTCGCCGTTGCGAGTCGTAGGCGCGATCACCGATATCCACGCGAGTCACGAGGAGGGTCAGTTGCGCGAGATACAGGAACGCCAGCACCAGGCCATGCAGGAAAACCTCACCAAACTGACGCAGATCGTTGCCGCCATTCAGGGCATCGCCAACCAGACCAACCTGTTGGCGCTTAACGCAGCGATCGAGGCCGCCCGCGCAGGCGAGGCCGGTTGCGGCTTCGCCGTGGTTGCCGACGAAGTTCGCAAGCTCGCCACTCGCACCAGCCAGGCGACTCAACAGGCTGCCGACATGATAGAGGGCTACTGACCCGCCCCGAAATAGCCGCCCCTTGTTTGCCATATCGAACCGAAAGAAAGACTGTTTAAGTCGTGAGTCGTTTGAAATCCGATGTCACGCCGCAATTTTTTAAACCGCCGCTATCTATCCGTGAATGAAACACCCCATCGGTTGCATCCAGCCTTTGGGGTGCAATTCATCAAGCCATCAAGAGCGTCCTACGGAACCTGTGACCGGAAGATTCCCCAGCAAGTGGAGCCCGGTACTCTTCACGAAAGCGTCATAGTCCATCGGTCTCTCGATACGGGTTTCAGCGTTGGGCAGTACGTAGGCCCAGGCACGCTTGGACGATGCGTCGTAAACCAGCTTGAACAGACGGGTCGGCACCCAGACCTTGTTGTCGCCGATGGTGGTGTGGCCTGAGTCAAAGAGCGGGCCGGTAAAGACAAAAACATTGCCATCGGCGCGCTTGGCAAATTTTCTGACATCCGCCTCGACCTTGCTCCAGATCTTCCGGTTGTTGGTGGGGTCTTGCGGCACCATGTTCGACAGCGCAAAGGATTGGGCCATTGCATTGGGGTTCGGTGCATCGGCTGCCGGGGATTGATGGCCACGGTCCACGGCTGGGTGTTGGCTACGGTAGTCGCTCAACTCTGCCCGTCCACTCTTGGGGATGCGTGGGTCCGGGTAGAACTGGTTGGTGCGCTCCTCCCCTTTGGCATCCTGCAACTGGGCGGCATTAAGGCGTTCGACCACTACCAGCGGCGTCTTGCTGGTTTGCGAGTACAGCACCGCAAAGTTGTCGGAACACAGGGCCAGGGGTTTCATGGTTGCAGGCACAGTGGCCATGTTGATCGGTTTGGCTGCCGGGAACAGATCTGTGCAGCCGTCAAACGATGCCAGTTTCTGTTTGTTTGAATAAAGCTCCAGGGCCGCGTTCCGGTTGATCGAACCCGAGTGGGACGCTTGTTCCTGATGCTGGGTGGGCGGTTTGAGGAGATCCAGCAGACTGCGGGCTTCTGCCCCGGTCGAGAGCAAAACAAGGGCCGACAGCCCAACTGCAATTTTGCGTAGGTGCATGCTTTTAATCTTCGAATTGGATTGAGGGGTAAACGTACGGCGAGTCCCGATTCACGGAACCAGGTGGAGGCGGTTGCTGATTATCTTGCGGTGAGCATGCTTTCACTGTCCTTGATCAAAATGCCGATACGGATCCGGTCGGCTCCGAGCAGTACGACCGCTGACGGTCGTGCGGGTTTTATTGACCATGACAAGTCACTTTAGTGCTGAGCAGCGTTTACATTCTACTGACTCAAATGAATCAGCAGCTCATGACCATTGGGCCTATCTAAGCGGGCTCCTTAACTGGCGCGAAGCGTTGCACGTACTCCTTTGGACTAACCCCCATCCGTCGCACGAAGGCTTTTCTGAGTACGTCAACACTGTGATAGCCGCAACATGCGAATCAAGGTCCTCACACTGGTGGCGAGCCTGTCTGCCAGTATCTCGACTGTAAGCTCCGAATGTAGATGCTCACTGATCCATACGCATAACTCATCCAGGTTCGAACCGGTCGCATGCTGCGACTGGAGTGCGACGCTGAACTGTGCCTGGCTGCCTGGACGTCGCAGAAACAGAACCAGATTCAATGGTTCACCCCTGAAAAAAGCAACGTGAATTCTCTGCTTTTTGAACGCCTGGCTACCATCGCTGTCGGCCTGCAGACTGTTTGGAACCCGATGTTCAGTCACCGCGCAGTATCAGCGCATGCGCACCGTCCCACTCAGCGAAGACTTTTTGGCCGCAGTGCATGCCAAGCAAGTTGTAATCGGCATGCGGCTTCTGCACCTGTAGCTCGAGCCCACCGCTGGCTTCGAGGTAAATGTTAACCATAGAACCGATGAACTCTTCGCCCACTACGGTGCAGGCCAGCCGGTTGCGCCGGACAGGCTGCTCGGTCAGGTCGATATGCTCGGCGCTGACGCAGACAGTCAGTCGCTCTCCAGGGGCGACCGTCTTACCCTCCGGCAGCCGCGCCAGGAATCCGCCGTGCTCCGAATCGAGATGGACCAACCCCCCATGGTCGAAGCCGACGACAGTGCCGCAAAAAATGTTTTTACCGCCAACGAACTCGGCGACGAAGCGGTTGTGTGGCTCAAGGAAAACCTCCTGGGGCGAGCCAATCTGTTCAACTCGGCCCTGACTCATGATCACAACGCGATCTGCCATTGCAAAAGCTTCGGACTGACTGTGGGTGACGTAGACGAAGGTGATACCAAGGTCTTTCTGCAGCCCGGTCAGCACACCTTGCATACGTATGCTCAGGTGAGCATCGAGAGCGCTCAGCGGCTCATCCAGTAGCAGGATCGGCGGTTCTGTGACCAGCGATCGTGCCAGCGCCACGCGTTGGCGCTGGCCACCGGAAAGCAGACTGATATCGCGAGTGGCGAAGTCCTGCAATCCAAGTCGCTCAAGCCAGAGCAACGCTTTCTTGCGCCTCTCAGCCTTGGCCATGCCACGCATCCGCAGACCGAATTCGACATTCTCCAGCACGTTAAGAAACGGGAACAGTGCCAGGTTTTGCCAGACCAGCGGCGTCTCCCGTTCCCAGGAGCAGAGGTCGTTGATGCGTTCTCCATTAAGTCGAATTTCGCCCTCGCTTGGTTTATCGAGCCCCGCCAGCATGCGCAGCGTTGTGGTCTTGCCGCAGCCGCTCGACCCCATGATCGCGACGAACTCGCCTTTGTAAATCTCCAGGTTCATGCGCTCGACAGCCTGGTAGCTGCCGAAATGTTTGACCACGTTGTCGAATACCACCAGCGGTTGAGTCATGACTGAATCCTCGGAAAATTGTCAGGGTGGTATCAGGTGCTCGCGGGTTTGCGCCGCCGCATCAATAGCAGTTGCGCGAGAATTACCAGGGTCATGGTCGTGATAAAGACGATCGTGCCGATCGCGTTGATGGTCGGGCTCACTTGCCCTTGCAGGGTGTTGAGGATGCGCACGGGGACCGTCTCGTTAAGCCCCGATACGAACCAGGCGACGGCGAACTCATCGAAGGAAACGGCCATGGTCACAAACAGCGCGGCGAATAGACTCGGCGCCGTGAATGGCAGGATTACATAACGCATGGCCTTCCACTGATTGGCACCCAGGTTCCATGCAGCAGCCTCGATGTTCGGGTCCATCTGCGCCAGGCGCATCCTGATCACCGCCATCGCGAACGGTGCACATATCACGATGTGGCTGATCATCACGGCGTAGATCTCGCCGGACAGTCCGATCCGCGACAGGAAAGCGAGCATCGCCAGCCCCATGATCACCACTGGAATGGTGGGCGGAAGCATCGCGAGCGCCATATAGATCGACTTGCCGAAGAACTGGTAGCGCAAGTCCGTGTAGGCCGCAGTGAATCCGAGCAGGGTCGATACGAGCGACACGACCACGCCCACCGTGAGACTGTTCTTGAATGCCTGCCAAACCGCCGGATCGGCGGCGATCGTTTCGTACCAGTGCAGGCTGAAGCCACCCAGTGGCAAGGACGGGAAACGGTCGATGTTGAACGAGAACACGAAGCTGCCGGCAATGGGTGTAAAGATGAAAATGAACACCAGTACGACAAAGCTGCGCAGCAAGAAGTTAATCAATCGATGCTCGTTCATGCGCGCCTCCGGTAAGCGAAACGAACCGCGCCAAAAGCCGCGATGAGCAGCGTCACGATCATCATCGTGGCGATCACCGCCGCGCGCGGCCATTGCTGACCGGACTTGGTGGTGTCAGTGATCAGCGTGCTCAAGGTCGGCGGCTGCCCCCCGCCCAGGTAGAGCGGGCTGACAAAGTCGCCGAAGGTCAGGATGAAGCAGAACAGTGCCGCGACGACAATACCTATTCGTGCCGAAGGAACCACCACCAGCAACACCGTGCGCAGTCGTCCGCAACCGAGGTTATGCGCAGCCTCGATCAACGAGCGATCGATGTACATCAGGCTGAACAGGTGCAGCAGCACCACCAGTGGCAGGCACAGCGTGAAGTAGCCGACATAGGTACCGAACGCAGTGTTCAGCATCGCAAACGGTTCCAGCCCAAGCAGGCCGAGCGCGGCATTGAAAATGCCGTTATCGCTAAGGAACACCTGCCACGAATAGGTGCGCACCAGGTAACTGGTGAAGAACGGCGTGATCAGCAGCAACACCAGCAACTGCTTTGTCGACTCGCGGAACTTGAAGGCGATCGTGTAGGCGCAGGGGAACGCCACCAGGCTGACCAGCACGGTGGCGCCCGTCGCCATTGCCAGGGTATGAACATAGGCGTCCCAAAAGAAACCGCGGCTGAGCATGTAGCTCCAGTTCAGCCACTCGAACGTCGGCATCATTCGGAAGTTGCGCACCACCCAGAAGCTGATCGCCACCAGGAATACCAGCGGGAGTAAAAAAAAGATCAACTGCCAGATCAGGATCGGCATCGAGAGGCTGAGGCCGTACCAGGGCATGCGGAAAACCTTCTTGCCACCGCTCTGGCGCATCAACGTCTCGGCAGCAGCGTTGTCGGTGAGCACCGGCGGCGAAGTCTTTAACTTGTCTGAAAGCATTGCGACACCTCCACGCGTCTCGTCAAGCACCCTTGTATTGCGACCAGAAGTCGTTCCATTCCTCCAGGCTCTGCTGGATCGGGAGCTCGCGGTACTTGATGCGACCGTCGCGGATGTCATCCATGACGTTGCGCTGACCGAGCACCATGCCTTGGCGCTTCGCTTCGGCGGGATCGACCTGATTCAGCAGTTCCCAGCCTTTTTTGCTCGGGATGAGCGCTGGATAAGCGGCCATCTTCGCCGACTTGACCTGACCTTGCGGTGAGGTGATGTATTGGATGAACTTCTTCGCCAGGTCCGGGCTATGAGCTTTTCTGGCGATGCAGTAGGACTCCGTCCATTGCAACCCGCCCTCCTCCGGTAGCACGGTTTTCACCGGCGCGCCGGCGCGCTGCAAGACACCGGTAATCCAGTCGCCGATGCCGCACATGGCATGGATCTGACCGCTTTTCAGCGAAGAAAAGGTTCCACCGTAATCGAAGAATCCACCGATCTGCGGGCGCAGGCTCATCATCTTCTGCTGGACGGTTTGCCAGTGCGCGGTATCGATGTCGTAAGGGCGCGCGTTGCCATTGAACAAACTGACCTGCCCAAGGTTCGGCAGGTGCCAGTCGAAGTGCCCGACCTTGCCTTTGAGGCTTTGATCCCAGAACACGTCATAGCTGCGGACCTTGGCTTCGGGAACGAGCTGAGTGTTGTAGGCGATGCCGAGAAAGCCAAAGCGAATCAGCACCGAATAGAGCTTGTCTCCCTGCCAGTGACCGGGGAAATGCTGGAACTGCGGGTAGAAGTCGTCAAACGGGTAGTCCGCGGGGTCGAGTTGTTCGATGTATTCGGCGGCGTTGAGTTGCTGAACATATTCGGCGTCGGACAGGATCAGATCGAAGGTGCCGGGCGGGGATTGCGAGATCAGCCCCAGCATGTTGTCCCCTCCGGTGTAGTACTTGGCCCGGACCTTGACCCCGTATTGGCGTTCGAAATCGGCGACGATGTCCGGCTCGGCGTGCCCGGCCCATGCCAGGATGACCAGTTCTTTTTCCGCTGCGGCAAAGCTTCTCAAGGGTAGGAAACTCGAAAGCGCTGCGGTGCCTGCCAGGAGGCTGGTGGTCTTGAGAAATGTACGGCGTGAAAGGTCGATGCGATTTTTCATTATTGTCTCTCCCGGGTGATGGAAAGTGCCTCTGTCCGTTTCATCCTTTTGCGCTTGCTTGCTGCTGCCGCTGCCAACCCCACGCATCATTGGCTGGCTGGATGCATTGCAGCAGGTCGCCATCACCCGTTTTTGTGCGCGTCCGACCTGGACTTTGTCAGATCCGACTCACGGCCCTTCTCACTCAAAAGCGGCCGATAACCGGACAGAAATGACAAGTTAAAGGGTGTTTTGTCATTTACGGGTCGGATTTAGACAAATCGGCGCCCTCCCCCTCTGATCGAATTGCTCTACGCGCCACCTTCGATTCCTGCAATCCAAAGGGTCGGTCAGACCATAGGCAAACGCCCCCATCCACCGGTTAAAAGTCACCAAGCGGTCAATCACTTTCAGAGGGTGTGTAGATGAACAACAGTGTCGTTATTGGAGAACTCACCTGGCCAGAGTATGCCGAGAAGGTCGCTACCGGCTGCCCGATCTTTCTGCCAGTGGGCGCACTTGAACAGCATGGCCATCACCTGTGCATGGAGGTCGATGTTCTGCTGCCGACCGCGATATGCAAAGCGGTAGCGCAGAATGTCAGCGGCCTGGTTCTGCCTGCACTCGCCTATGGCTACAAGTCTCAGCAGAAATCAGGAGGCGGCAACCACTTTCCTGGAACGACCAGTCTCGATGGCGCCACGCTGACCCACACCGTGCAGGACATCATCAGAGAACTGGCGCGCCATGGCGCACGCAAACTGGTGATGATGAATGGTCACTATGAAAACTCGATGTTCATTGTCGAGGGTATTGACCTTGCGCTTCGTGAACTTCGTTACGGTGGCATCAATGACTTCAAAGTGGTGGTGCTGTCCTATTGGGACTTCGTTAACGATCCTGGCGTCATCGAAAAGCTGTATCCCGATGGATTCCTCGGCTGGGATATAGAACATGGCGGTGTTTTCGAAACGTCCTTGATGTTGGCTCTTCACCCCGACAAGGTCGATCTGAGTCGTGCCGTTGATCACCCGCCAGCGACCTTCCCGCCTTACGACGTCTTCCCCATCATCCCGGAGCGCACACCGGCCTGCGGAACACTGTCATCCCCTAAAGGCTCCAGTCGCGAGAAAGGCGAGTTGATTCTTGAAGTGTGTGTCTCGGGCATCAGCGCCGCAGTACGAGAGGCTTTTGATTTAGAAACATAACGAGCACAAGGGTGTGCCAAAACAAGAACCCGCAGTTAACCCTCCAAAGCATAATAAAAAGGGTAAGTCTCATGTCTAGCAGCTCAACTCTGGCCCCAGGCCTCAAGCAGCGTCACGTCACCATGTTGTCCATTGCCGGTGCCATCGGTGCCGGCCTGTTCATCGGCTCAGGACACGCCATCGCTTCTGCGGGACCGGCCGCCATTCTGGCGTACATTTTTTCCGGCACCCTGGTGGTGCTGGTCATGCGCATGCTGGGAGAAATGGCCGTAGCATCGCCTGATACAGGCTCATTTTCGACCTATGCCGAGCGGGCGATGGGACGTAGCGCCGGTTTCACCATCGGCTGGCTGTACTGGTGGTTCTGGGTGTTGGTCATTCCCATCGAAGCCATTGCCGCCGCCGCGATTTTGCACGCCTGGTTTCCCTCGATACAAACCTGGGAGTTTGCGATCGCGGTAACCGGTCTGCTGACGTTGACCAACCTGTTCAGTGTCGCTCGTTACGGGGAGTTCGAATTCTGGTTCGCCATGCTCAAAGTCATTGCGGTACTGGGCTTTATCGCGCTTGGCGCGCTTGCCCTGGTCGGTGCATTGCCTGATACGACCGTGAGTGGTGTCGTTCAATTGAGCAAAGAGTTTGGTGGCTTCATGCCCAACGGCATGACCGCCGTTATCGGCGCGATGCTCACCACAGTATTCAGCTTCATGGGCACAGAAATCGTCACCATTGCAGCGGCCGAATCCCAGAACCCCTCCAAACAGATCACCCGCGCGACAAACTCCGTCGTCTGGCGCATGGGGATCTTCTATATCGTCTCGGTGTTCCTCATCATCTCCATCGTGCCCTGGAACGACCCGATGCTGATGCAAGTCGGCTCTTATCAGAGAGCGCTTGAGTTGATGAATATTCCCCACGCAAAAATGATTGTAGATATCGTCGTACTGATTGCTGTCGCCAGTTGCCTTAACTCAGCCATTTATACAGCGTCACGCATGGTCTACTCGTTGAGCAAACGCGGGGATGGCCCTCAAGTCCTTCAGAAAACCTCATCTTCAGGGGTGCCCTATATTGCGGTGCTGGCCAGTACAGCGGTTGGCTTCCTGACTACAGCACTGAATTATTTTGCCCCCAACGAAGTGTTCTCCTTCCTCCTGGCCAGCTCTGGCGCTGTTGCGCTGCTGGTCTATCTGGCCATTGCTGTTTCTCAACTGATACTTCGCAAGAAGATGAATGCTTCAGGACAGCCGATCGCCTTCAAGATGTGGTTTTACCCTTGGCTCAGCTACCTGGTTATCTTCTGCATCTTGAGCATCCTGATTGTCATGCTGATTTTGCCCGAGCACCGCATGGAAGTGATTGCTACGGGTGCACTTACACTGTCCATTGTCTGTATGGGTGCCATTTTCAACGCCAGGAAGAGCACCGTGCGCAAAGCAGAATTGGCGTGAACAAATAAACCCCAGACGCTTTATTTACATACCGCACCAACGATTAACCGTTCACCTCTTTCCGGCCCGCTTACCACGATGAGCGGGCCGGTTTTTTTTTGCCCGTCCCCCCTTCTTCCTCCTCGATATGCCTATTGATCCGGGACACAGTGTAAGATCCAGAAACCCATAAGCAGGGTTAACAACCATAAAAACGAGATGATGTTGCCGATGTCGGCGGCTTGCCGCAGAGCGCGTCACTTATGCAGTTGAGGAGCGGTAATGATGGCGAAACTCCAAGTGGCGAAACCCACTACAGGACGTTCGGCTAATGAACAACGGCCGGTAAAAACCGTGGGCTTTCTGGTCATCCCCAACTTCACCACCATCGGCTTCGCCTCCGCCGTTGAAACCTTGCGCATGGCCAATATGGCAGCGCGTAAACCGATGTTCCGCACGATTATCATCGCCGCCAGCCTGGAGCCGGTCACCGCCAGCAATGGCATGCGCATCCTGCCCGACTACACCATCACCGATGCACCCAAGCTCGACATATTGTTCGTTGTCGGCTCCAACCCGATCGTCTCAAATCACAGCAGCAGACCGTTGCTTAATTGGCTACGCAAGTTGGCACATGATCAGGTACCACTGGGCGGTATTTGCACAGGAAGTCATTTGTTGGCACGTGCCGATTTGCTCAAGGGCTATCGCTGCACGATTCACTGGGAAGACATCGAAGCGCTGAAGGAGCGTTTCCCGGGGATCATCATTTCCAACCAGCTGTTCGAGCTGGATCGGGATCGCTACACCTGCTCCGGTGGCGTGGCGTCCATGGACATGACGCTGCAATTGATTGCCCGCGAACCGGGTGGTCGGGATATCGCGGCCCACGCGGCCGAATTGCTACTGTGTGATCGGGTGCGTGGCGCGCAGGAGCAACAGCGGGTGCCATTGCGGCAAAAACTGGGCACGTCCCAGCCCAAGCTCAGTCAGATGGTGGCGATCATGGAAGCCAATCTCGAGGAGCCGGTGGGCCTTGAGGAACTCGCGCGTTTGAACGAGGTGTCGGTGCGGCAACTGGAACGGCTGTTTCACAAGCACCTGCAACGCACGCCGAGCCAGTACTACCTGGAATTGCGCCTTTCACGGGCGCGGCAATTGCTGCTGCGCAGCGAATCGCAAGTACGCGATATCGCCCTGGCCTGCGGCTTTGTATCACCTGCGCACTTCTCCAAATGCTATAGCCGCTTCTTCGGGGTATCGCCTATCGGTGAGCGCAAACAAGTGGCTGCGGTGCATTGATTGGGTACTCGTGATGGCAGGCGGGCATTCAATATTGATGTTGACTGGACTGGCTTCTTCGCGAGCTGGCTCGCTCCCACATTAAACCGCGTCCGTCTGGACAACTCGGTCACTGTGGAAGCGAGCCAGCGTTCCGATAAATGCCTCTAAAACGCACCAGATCTGTCAGTCCTGCAAGGCTGTATGCGCAGTCTCCCGGCTAGCCAGCATGGCAACCAACGCCACCGCCGCTGCGGCCAGCAGGTACCAGGCCGGGGCCATTTTGTTGCCGGTCAGTTGAATCAACCAGGTCGCGATAAACGGCGCGGTGCCGCCGAACACGGCATTGGCGATATTGAAGCTGAAGGCAAAACCACTGAAACGTACGCGGGTGGGGAATATCTCGGCGAGGAAGCACGGCAAGGTGCCGTCGTTCATCGCCAGGATGGCGCCGAAGGCAATCTGGATCATCAAAATCACGATCAGCGGCTGGTTTTCCAGCATGCCGAACAGCGGAAATGTCAGCGCCAGGAACAGCACCGAAGCGGTCAGCAACATGGTTTTGCGGCCGAACCGGTCAGACAGCTTGCCCATCAGAAAAATCAGGCCGATGTAGGTCGCCAGCGACACCGTCGACGCCAGAAACGAATCACTCTCGCTCATGCCCATCTCGGTGGACAGATACGTTGGCATGTAGCTGAGCAACAGGTAAAACGCCACTGCGTTCAGGCAAGTCACGCCAATCCCGATGAACACGCTGCGCCGATGTACGGTCAGCAGTTCGCGAACGGGAGCGTGGGTCGCGCACTCCTTCGCTTCAAGGCGTTTTTCCATCTCCAGGAACTTGGGTGTGTCTTGCAAACTCATGCGGATATAGCGCCCCACCAGCCCGAACGGTGCCGCCAGCAAAAAGGGCAAGCGCCACCCCCAACTGTGCAGGTCCTCGACACTCATCCACGCATGCAGCCCCGCCACGAACACCGCGCCAAACAGCAGACCGGCCGCCGTACTCGCCGGGACAATGCTGGTGTACAAACCGCGTTTACCCTCGGGGGCGTACTCGGCCAGAAAGGCCGATGCCCCGGCGTATTCACCCGAAGCGGAGAAGCCCTGGAACAAGCGAATCAGCAGCAACAATGCCGGTGCCCACAGGCCGATATGGTTGTAAGTCGGCAGGATCCCGATGCAGAAGGTCGAGATCGACATGATCAGAATCGACCAGGACAACGCACTGCGTCGCCCGTACTTGTCACCAAAGTGGCCCCAGACCAGTCCCCCCAGCGGGCGGACGATAAACGACAGCGCGAACACTGCAAATGTTGCCAGCAGCGCGGTCGCCTTGTCGGTTTGCGGAAAAAACGTCAGCGCGATGACAGTGGCCAGATAGCCGTAGGCCGCGTAGTCGAACCACTCGACGAAGTTACCCATGAAGCTGGCACTGGCTGCGCGCCGCAAGGCCTTGCGCTCGGACGTCTGTTCAAGTGTCTGGGCCAGGGACGGCGTAAGGCTTGCGCTTTGTGGGCTCATTAGGCACCTCCGGTTGTAGAGGTGCGGTTATCGAGAAAGGAAGTCGGGACGTAGAACATGACAAATACCCTCTATTGTTTTACTTGGCAGGGTTAAGGGTCAGTAGATGCTGCGCGTTCTTGACGAGCATGCGTTGTTTTTTTCAGGTTTATCTCAGCCGCCGGGAAGATTTTTGCCACTCACCGAAGTAAAACGCCGCACAGGTTCACTGTGCGGCGCAAGGTCTTACTTTTGGATGATGTTGTGTTCCGGGCCATACGGGAATTTGGTGATGTTTTCCCCGCCTTGTTCGTTGACGATCAGGATGTCGTGTTCACGATAACCGCCAGCACCCGGAAGGCCCTCGGGCAGCATGATCATCGGCTCAATGGAAACCACCATGCCCGGCTCCAATACGGTGTCGATGTCTTCGCGCAGTTCCAGCCCCGCTTCGCGGCCGTAGTAATGGCTCAGCGTACCGAAGGAGTGGCCGTAGCCGAAGGTGCGGTATTGCAGCAGATCGTGTTCCAGGAAGATCTCGTTCAATTGCAGGGCGATATCGCAGCAGCGCATGCCCGGCTTGATCAGTTTCAGACCGGCCTCATGCACTTTGACGTTCACTTCCCACAAGCGCAGATGCTCGTCGGAACAGTGATCCAGGAACAAGGTACGTTCCAGTGCGGTGTAGTAACCGGCGATCATCGGGAAGCAATTGAGGCTGAGGATGTCGCCCTTGTTGACCTTGCGCGACGTCACCGGGTTATGGGCGCCGTCGGTGTTGATGCCGGACTGGAACCAGGTCCAGGTGTCCATCAGTTCTGAGTCAGGGAACGTGCGGGCAATCTCGCGCACCATGGCCTGGGTGGCGTGCAGAGCCACTTCGTATTCTGGAACCTGATCGCGCAAGGCTTCGACGATCGCGGCACCGCCAATGTCCGCGACGCGGGCACCATGACGGATGATCGCGTGTTCTTCGGCGGACTTGATCATGCGCATACGCATGCAGGGCGCGCCGATATCCACCAGTTCGGCCTGCGGATAACGACTGGCAAGCTTGTCGCGGTTGAGCAAATTCAGATGGTCGAACTCAATGCCGATACGCCCGGCCTTGGGTAATGCTTGCTGGATCGCGACGAAATAGTTATCACGCTGCCAGTCGGTGTAGACGATGTTTTCAGTGCCCATGGTGCGGCGCCAAGGTTGACCGCCATCGATGTTGGCGCTGATGGTCACGGCACTGTCCTGAGTCACGACCAATGCGTACTGACGACCGAACGAGCAATAGAGGAAATCGCTGTAGTAGTTGATGTTGTGATAGGACGTGAAGACTGCCGCGTCGATATCGTTCTGCGCCAGGTACGCCCGTAATTTGGACTGGCGATTGGCATATTCCTGAGCCGAGAACGTCGGAGTCACTTTTTCGCCGTTCTTGATCTGAATGGTTTTCGGCATTTGCATGTCATTTATCCTTGTCAGTGATTGAGCGACGGAGGCGCCACTCTGGCGGGCCGCTGAAGATCATTCGAACAGATGCAAGGTGAGGTTTTTTGCGCGAATCCGACCTGTAGTTGATCAGATCCGCTCTTTGCGAAGGTGGCCCAGAGGGTCATTCGACAGAAACGACAATGCCCCCGGCAAGCGCAATGAAAGCCGCTTGGAGGGGGCATTGGCAGTGTAGGAGCGAGCTTGCTCACGATAGCGGTGACAGCCAACATCGGTGTCGACTTTCAGGGCCTCATCGCGAGCAAGTCCGCTTCCGCATGTTCGCGCGCGTGCGCACCAAAGTATTGACGGTAGCAACGGAAAAAGTGCTGCAGCGAAACAAATCCGCACTGTTGAGCGATATCCGTCATCGGCCGTTCACCAGCCTGCAATAACCGACGTGCCTGTTGCAGGCGCAAGTCCAGATAGTGCCGTGATGGCGAACACCCCAGATTGCGTTTGAACAGCCGCTCCAGATGCCGGCGGGAAATGCCCATGGCCTCAGCCAGTTCGTCGATACCCAATGTGCGGGTCAGGTGACCATTCATCAACGCCAGTGTCGCCTGAAGTTTTGCCGGGGCGTTGTGCATCGGTTGCAGAGGCCTGGCCTGACGGGCTGCGTGTTTTTCCATACGCAGCACCAGGCCGCGACCATGGGTCCGGGCCAGCAGTTCGTGCATCAGCCCTTGAACGGCCTGCGGGCCGACGCACGTCAGACGCTGGCGGTCGACACAGAAGGGTGCGGCCACCGGGCTCAAATCGCGCAAAGCGGCAAACGACAGCGATGGATCGGGCTCCGGCAGGCTGCAGCGGAAACCGTCCAGCGCGCCAATCTGCGCCAGCAGCCAACCGGCCTTGCCCAATGCGCCCAGGCCCACCGGCTGCGCGGCCCAGTGGGACAACTGCTGGTGCAGGACTGGATGCTCCGTTCGAGTGTGCAGGTTGTCGCCGCCACAGAGGATCAACACATCCAGGGGTTGTGTCTGATCCAGTCGCGTGGTCGTGGTGGCAATGCCGTTGCTGGCGTTCAGATCCCGGCCTTCCAGGCTGAGAATCTGCCACTGGCAGACGCTGCGTCCGGCCACCTGGTTGGCCAAGCGCAAAGGTTCCAGCGCATTGGCCAGCGCATACAAGTCAAAGGCTTCCAGCAACCAGAAGCCGATGCGCAGTGCCGGCGGTTGTTGCTGGCACGATTTAGTCAGTTTCAGCATGTACCGCTCTCCTGTTGCTCAAGGTGGCTCAGCACTCAATGGAGCTGACGGCCAGCCCGCCACGGGAGGTCTCTTTGTATTTGTCATGCATGTCGGCACCGGTATCGCGCATGGTGCGGATGACCCGGTCAAGAGAGATGAAATGGGTGCCGTCGCCGCGCAAGGCCATTTGTGCAGCATTGATCGCTTTCACCGCTGCGATGGCGTTGCGCTCGATGCACGGCACTTGCACCAATCCACCGACAGGGTCGCAGGTCAATCCGAGGTTGTGTTCCAGGCCGATTTCCGCCGCGTTTTCCACTTGTTCGGGACTGGCTCCCAGGATTTCCGAAAGGCCGGCAGCAGCCATCGCGCAGGCTGAACCAACCTCGCCCTGACAACCGACCTCGGCCCCAGAGATCGACGCATTGCGTTTGCACAGAATGCCGACAGCCGCCGCAGCGAGAAAATAGTCCACCACGTCGCTGTCCTTGGCCTCCGGGCAGAACTTCATGTAGTACTGCAACACCGCCGGAATAATCCCCGCAGCTCCGTTCGTGGGTGCGGTGACCATGCGCCCGCCCGCGGCATTTTCTTCGTTGACCGCCAAGGCGAACAGGTTTACCCACTCCATGGCGCTCAAGGTCGAACCGATGACATTCGGTTTGCCGATTTCCAGCAGGCTGCGGTGCAGGCGCGCCGCACGGCGCTGCACATTCAATCCGCCAGGTAATACGCCTTGGTGCTTGAGCCCGGCGTCCATGCAAGTACGCATCGCCTGCCAGATCTGCGCCAACCCCTGGCGGATCTCGTCTTCACTGCGCCATGCCCTCTCGTTCGCCAGCATCAGCTGGGAAATGCGCAGCCCATGGGCGTTGCACTGGCTCAACAACTGTGCCGCTGTACTGAAGTCATAGGGCAGTTCGGTCAGATCTTGATCGAGTTGGCCACTCGCCGCCTGTTGCTGATCGATGACAAAGCCACCGCCAATGGAATAGTAGGTTTCGCACAGTAGTAAACGATCAGCGGCAAACGCGCTCAAGGTCATGGCGTTCGGATGGTAAGGCAGGTTCTCATCCAGTAGGCGCATGTCCCGCTGCCAGACAAAAGGCACAGGGTATTGACCGGCCAGCGGCAGGCATTGTGTCTTACGCAGATCCCTCAGCCGTGGCTCGATCTGTAACGGGTCGATCTTGTCTGGCCACTCCCCCATCAACCCCATGATTACCGCTTTATCGGTGCCGTGGCCAATACCCGTGGCCGACAGCGAACCATACAAACGCACCTCGACGCGCTGCACCTGCGCCAGCATTTCCCGTTCGCGCAAGACCTCGACAAACAAAGCTCCGGCACGCATCGGGCCGACGGTGTGGGAACTGGAGGGGCCGACTCCAATCTTGAACAAGTCAAAAACACTGATAGCCATCGTTGATCTCCGCGCGCCGCTTTCAAGGTTGTTAGGAACCAACCGAATTGTCGGCGTCAGGGATCATCCAGACGTGTCAGAAATCGACTCCAAAGTGTTCGTCACTACCAATTGCGGGTTGAAGGTCAATAAGTGGCCACAGGTCTCAGGGAGATCACGCCAATGGTCCAAATCGTTCCCCGTTCCCCGTTCCCATTGAAAATCTAGCAGAAGCTTATGGCGATCCGATTTAGAAACCCAAAACCACTCAGCTTTCGTGGACTGAGTGGTCTTGGGGCTGTCTTGCGACAACTCGTTCAGGGCTGCGCTTCTAACTCACGAGCACACCCCTTGTGCAATTCGGCCGCGAGCTTCTCCTCGTCCAGTGCCCCTTCCCACTTGGCAATGAACAGCGTGGCCACACCGTTGCCGATGACATTGATCAACGCCCCGCCCTCGGAAATAAACCGGTAGACCCCAAGTACCAACACCAGCCCCGCCGCCGGAATCACATCCAGGCTGCCGAGAGTGGCCGCGAGGGTAATGAATGCACCGCCGGTGACACTGGCCGCGCCTTTGGAGGTCAGCAGCAGAATCAACAACAAGGTGACCTGGTGCCACAGGTCAAGCGGGATATCCAGCGCCTGGGCGATGAAAATCGCCAGTACCGTCATGTTGATGCAGCTGCCATCGAGGTTGAAGCAGTAACCCGAAGGCACCACCAACCCCACCACCGATTTTTCGCACCCCAGGCGCTCAAGCTTGCCCATCAACCGAGGCAATGCCGACTCCGAAGATGAGGTACCCAGCACCAGAAACAGTTCATCGCGGATGTACTTGAGAAACTGCCACAGGCTGAAACCGGCCAGACGCGCGACCAGGTTGAGAATCACGAACACAAAAAACAGCGCCGTCACGTAGTAGCAGATCAGCAAGTTGCCATACGCCCCCAGGGAACCGACGCCGTACTTGCCGATGGTAAAGGCCATGCCGCCGAAGGCCCCGAGCGGTGAGACATACATCACGATCTTGACCATGCGGAAGAACGCCTGGGCCACCAGGTCGATCAGGTTCAACAGCGGCTTACCGGCGGCACCGAGCATCTGCAAGGCGAAGGCAAACAGGATGGAGATGAACAGCACCTGGAGAATATCGCCTTCGGCAAACGCGCCAAACACGGTACTGGGCACGATATGGGTGAGGAAACCCACCACACTCTGTTCATGGGCCAGCTTGCTGTAACTGTCGATGGCATGGCCGTCGAGGGTCGCCGGGTTGATGTGCATCCCCGTTCCCGGTTGCATCAGGTTGACCCCGACCAGCCCGATCACCAGCGCCAGGGTGGTCAGCACTTCGAAGTACAGCAGCGACTTGAAGCCGACCCGGCCGATGCGTTTGAGGCTCTGCATACTGGCAATGCCACTGACCACGGTGCAGAAGATGATCGGGGCAATCAGCATCTTGATCAGCTTGATGAACGTGTCGCCCAGCGGCTTCATTTCTTCGCCGAGGCTGGGGTAGAAATGACCGAAGATGATGCCCAGCACAATCGCCAGCAGCACCTGCACATACAGGTGGCGGAACACGCGGCGCAGTCGTGAATGGCTCGGCGGTTTTTCGGCAATCGAGGGTGTAATTGTTGTTGTCATGATGGCGTCCTCGCAGGCGTGATGCATTTCCCCGGGCAGCTGACGGTGCACGACCGATCGCCTGGGAAAGAGTGTTTCGGGGGGGATGGTTACTTCTGGACGTACTCGGAAATCTCGATCAGGTTGAGATCGGGATCACGCAGGTACACCGAGCGAATCGATCCCCTGGCCCCGGTCCGAGCTACCGGGCCGTCGACCAGAGGCCAGTTCACCGCTTTGAGGTGGGCGATGACCTGATCCAGTGGCACGCTGGCGATAACGCACAGGTCCAGGGAACCCGGCACCGGCAGGTGGGCCTTGGGTTCGATTTCATGACCGCGCACATGCATGTTGATTTTCTGGTTGCCGAAGGTGAAGGCCACCCGGCCTTCGCCGAATTTTTCCAGGTGCATGCCCATCACTTCGGTGTAGAAATGAATGGTCGCTTGCGGGTCAGAAGCGGTCACGACAATGTGGTCGACGTGATCAATCATCCCCGCCACCGGGGCGCCTGGCGGTGCGATGGCCGCGGCCACGGCAGGCGTTACCTGCAACAATGCGCCCAGGGACAGTGCGGCAATGAACAACGAGACAAGCTGACGGACCGGTGTGATTGTTATTGTTTTCATAAGTGGACCTTCTTGTTAGGTGGTGAAGCATTTACGACACGAGGTTGATCAGGTTCCCCGAGTGGTAGCCCTGCAGGTTTCCAAGGATGCCGTCGGCCAGCCGTTGCAGGCTGCTCTGGCTGGCCCAGGCCACATGGGGAGTGACGATCAGGTTGGTGTGATGGCTGTTGAGCAAGGGGTGGTCGGCCGGAGGTGGTTCCTGGCACAGCACATCGAGGGCCGCGCCACCGAGGCGGCCGCTGTCCAGTGCATCGAGCACTGCGGCCTCATCTACCAACGGTCCGCGAGCCGTATTGATCAGCAAGGTGCCGGGTTTCATCTGTGCCAGTTCCGGCGCTCCGATCAGGTGTCGGGTGTGCTCGGTCAGCGGACAGTGCAGAGAAATCACATCGCTTTGCGCCAGCACCGTTTCAAAAGACTGGTAACCCTTTCGCACCGGCACCACGCCACGGTGTTCGGCAAACAGCAATTGCATGCCCAGGGCGCTCGCCAGACGCGCAGTGGCCAGGCCGATGCCGCCCCGGCCGATGATGCCCAGCACGCTGCCTTGAACATCCTGAATCGGCGCGCGATGCACGCAAAAATGTCGCGAACCCGGCCAGTCCCGCAGCGCGGCAGCCTGATAGACGAACAACTGTCGACGCAGGGCGAAGATCGACGCGATCACCGACTCGGCGACGCTTTGCGCCGAGTACGCCGGGACGTTACACACCGTCACGGCAAAATCGCGGCAGGCCGCCAGGTCAATGCAGTCATAACCGGTGGCCGCGACGCAGATGAATCGCAGGTTCGGCAATTGCTCAAGTTCAGCCCGGCCGATGCGCACCTTGTTGGTGATCACGGCATCGGCATCCCGGGCGGCGTCCACCACCTGGTCCGGCGTTGTGTCGGGGCGGTCCTGCCAGGACGTAACCCAGGCCGGGCGAGCAATGCTCACGGGCAGGCTGTCGCTGTCGAGAAACACTACTTTCATGCTGCACGCTCCGGCTGGACGGGTTCGGAAATCTCGATCAGGTTCAGGTCCGGATCACGCACATACACCGAACGGATCGGCCCGGTGGCACCGGTGCGCAACACCGGGCCTTCGATGATTGGCCAGTCGACATGGGCCAGGTGCGCAATCACTTGATCCAGAGGGATCGAGGCGATAAAGCACAGGTCCAGCGCTCCCGGCACCGGCAGGTGCGCCTTGGGCTCGAACTCGTGGCCACGCTCGTGCAAGTTGATTTTCTGCTGACCGAAAGCGAATGCCTTGCGCCCACCGGCGAAGGTTTGTACCTGCATGCCCATGACCCGCACGTAAAAATCCTCGGCAGCCACAGGGTCTATGGTGGTCAGCACCAGGTGGTCGAGATGATCGATCATGGGTGCAGCTCCGGGGTGCGGGCCGACGGCACCTGTTTTTCCAGGCTGGCGACATGGGCGGGTATCGGGTGCAGGTCCAGGCGTTTACCAGCCTTGAGGATCTGGCTGGGAATCTCGTGGCCGACCAAACCCGGCAACTGCGCGGCGACTGCCAGCACTCGATCCAGATCAACCCCGGTGTTGAAACCCATCAGCTGCAGCATGTGCAACAGGTCTTCGGTGCACACATTGCCGCTGGCCCCCGGCGCATAAGGGCAACCGCCCAGGCCGCCGAGGGACGAATCGAAACGATCGACCCCGGCCTCGATGGCCGCCAGCGCATTGGCCAGGGCCATGCCGCGGGTATTGTGGAAATGCAGGGTCAGTTGCAGCGCCGGAAAACGCTCACGGACGGCCCGGGACAGCGCCTCGACCTGACTCGGGTACGCCATGCCCGTGGTGTCGCACAAGGTCACGCCGCGAGCACCCAGGTCGGCGAAGCGCTCTACCCAGTGCAACACCTCCCCCACCGGCACATCGCCCTGCATCGGGCAGCCGAACACTGTCGACAACGACACATTGATCGCCACCGGGCCCTGACCGATGACACTGACCACTTCGCCGAGCTGGGCAAACGACTGCTCGCGGCTCATGCGCAGATTGGAGCGGTTATGCGGTTCGCTGACCGACATCACCAGGTTGGCTTCGTCGATGTTGCACGCCAGCGCCCGTTCGGCGCCGCGCACATTGGGCACCAGCACGGTGTATTCCACCGCCGGGTTGCGGCGGATGCCTTGCATCACCGCTTCAGCGTCGCGCAGCGCGGTAATGGCTTTGGGCGAGGTGAACGAGGTGACCTCGATCTTGGCGAAACCACACTGACTGAGGGCGTCAATCATGGCGATCTTGTCGACGGTTTCGATAAACCGCGCTTCATTCTGGAAGCCGTCACGGGTCGCGACTTCCTGCAAGAAAAGACGTTGCATATTCATTCTCCGGTTCAAATGATGCCGCGTTGGCGCCAGTCGGCTTGCTGTGCAGCGTCGATGCCGAGCTCGCCAAGAATCTCGGCGGTGTGCTGGCCCAGAGACGGCGCCGAGCGCATCACGCTGCCAGGCGTGGTGCCGAGCTTGGGAACGATGCCGGGCAAGGTCACCGGTGTGCCGTCATCCAGCTGACTGTCGAGCAACATGTCGCGCGCCCGGTAATGCGGGTCCTGGGCAATGTCGGCGGCGTTGTAAATCCGGCCGGCCGGAATGCGCGCCTCGGTCAGGATCGACAAGACTTCATCGAGGCTCAGTTGTGCGGTCCATTCGGAGATCGCGGCATCGATTCGCTCGACCTGCAGCACTCGGCCGTGGTTCTGCGCAAGATCGGGATCGGCCCCCAGATCACGGCGACCAATCACTTCCATCAGGCGCTGATAGATGCTGTCGCCATTGCCGGCAATCAAGGCAAAACCACCGTCACGGCAGCGATAGGCATTGGTCGGGGCGATACCCGGCAAACTGCTGCCGGCGGGCTCACGAACGGCGTTGAACACCGAGTATTCGGGCAACAGGCTTTCCATCATGTTGAACACCGACTCGTACAGCGCCACGTCGATCTGCTGGCCGTCACCGCCGTTTTGCTCGCGATGACGCAGGGCAAGCAAAATGCCGATCACCCCGTGCAAGGCCGACAACGAGTCGCCAATGGAAACGCCAACCCTGACTGGCGTGCGCCCGGGCTCGCCGGAAAGATGCCGCAGCCCGCCCATTGCTTCACCGATCACGCCAAAGCCGGGACGGTCACGGTAAGGCCCGGTCTGGCCGTAGCCGGAGACCCGGAGCATGATGAGTTTTGGATTCAGTGCGTGTAGCGTGTCCCAGCCCAGCCCCCAGCTTTCCAGGGTGCCTGGGCGAAAGTTCTCTATCAGCACATCCGCATCGGCCAGCAACTGGCGCACAACCTGTTGGGCTTCACTCTGGCGCAGATCGAGGGTCAGCGAGCGTTTGTTGCGAGATTGCGCAGCCCACCAGACGGAAGTACCGTCGTGCAGCAGGCGCCATTTGCGCAATGGGTCACCGGTGACCGGAGGCTCGATCTTGATCACGTCGGCGCCAAACTCACCGAGCATTTTCGCCGCAAATGGCCCGGCAATCAGTTGACCGAGCTCCACGACCTTGACACCTTGCAGAGGTAACCTCATGACGTTTCCCGTTCTTGTTGAGTACTTGTGGCATGGATAATCGACACAAACCGGGCAGATGAAAATTTCATATTTCGCCACTACTCTTTCCAGAATGGAAAACCTTGGATCCCTTTGATGATTAACCCCCTGCATTTCGATCTGCTGTCATTGCGCTTGCTGATCTTCGCTGCCGAATCCGGCAACCTGACCCGTGCCGCGGAAAAGGCCAACATGACGGTCTCGGCGGCCAGCAAACGTCTGGCCGAGCTGGAACGAACCACCCAGTGCCCACTGTTCGTGCGCCTGCCGAGGGGGCTCGAACTGACAGCAGCGGGACAAGGCATCGTTGAACATGCCAGATCGATTCTCGAAGGTGTGAACCGGATGGCGTGCGACGCCAGTGATTACGCGGTCGGTGTGCGCGGGCATGTGCGGTTGTTCGCCAACACGTCCGCCGTCGTCCAGTTCCTGCCGGATGACCTGGCGTCGTTCCTGCGGGCAAACCCGAATGTGCGTATCGGACTGGAAGAAGCGCTCAGCGAACCGATTATTCAAGCCGTGGAAAACGGGCGTGCCGACATCGGCATTTTTGCCGATAACGTACCGGCCGAGGGTCTGTACAAACTGCCCTACCGTGATGACCGACTCGTGCTACTTGTGCCGGTCGGCCATGAACTGGCCAATGAGCGCAGCGTGTCCTTCACGGATACGCTTGGCTTCGATTATGTGGGGCTCAACCAAGGCAGCTCATTGCTGCGCAGAATCAGCGATGCAGCCGTGAGTGCGGGCAAGATCCTCAAGGTGCGGATTCAGGTCAGCAGCTTCGACGGCATCTGTCGCATGATCGAAGCAGGCTTGGGTATCGGGATTTTGCCGTTGTCATCAGTACGTGCCGAACTGCTCGGTACCCGCCTGATGGCGGTCGACTTGAGCAATGACTGGGCTCATCGCACCTTGTTCGTGGGGGTCAGCAGCCAGACGCAACTGGCGCCGGAAGCGGTCAAGTTGTTTGATTATCTGAGCAGCGTGCATGGCTGACCCTGTCGCTGGTTCAGCGCTGTTCTTTTCACACCAGCCGAATGAGCAAAAACACCAACAATACATTCAATACGGCCAGCGACGTCAGGCCCGCCAGCACACCGCCAGCGCCCCAGGTCTGCAACAGGTAACCACCTGCGAGGGGGGTCAAGGCCTGGCCAATGAGCGAAGGCCGAGCCATGCGCCCCATCAGCAAAACATAATGGGAGGGCGACATCAGGGCCAGTGGCAGCAGACCTCGAACAATCGCTCGTAAACCATTACCCGCGCCGTAGATCACCAGACCCAGCGCAGTCATTGCCGGCGCGATGGTCACCAGCAACAGACCGATAGCCACAAATACCACGGAGATCAACGTCGTCCAGATCGGATGTCGCTTTCGCGAAAACACTTGCAGAACGCGCGAACCTACCTGGCTCGGCCCCAGCAAGGCGCTCAGTCCGATGGCGGCTGCAAGCGAGTAGCCCTGCCCCTGCAGCAATGAAATCAGCTGGACCGACATCGCCGTCATGATCACTGCACCTAATGCAAAAATCAGCGTGAGCAACAGGTAGATCCGCCGGTCGATCGAGAGGTTTTCATCACCCATGGCATGGCTTGTTGCGAGTGGCACCGCGCCCCGCGCCAGCACCCAGAGATAAAGCGGGGCCACGGCAATGACCAATAACACCCCATAAGCCACGCACGTCGTGCGCCAGCCAATGTGTTCGATGACCAGCGCAACCGCAGGCCATGACAGCGTTGTCGCAAACCCTGAAATAAGCGTGATCCCGGTAATCGCACTGCCCGCCCGCTCCCCGTACAGAGAACCTAAAGCGGCAAATAGTGCTTCATACAGCCCCAGCGCCATACCGACGCCAATCACTGTCCAAGACAAAAGAAACATCGGCAACGAGGTCGAACTCGCCATCAGAAACAACCCGATGGCGACGCCCAGGCCGCTACTGGCCAGGATGGGGCGGCCGCCGTAGTGGGCGATAAGCCGGCTGATCAATGGCGCCAGCATCGCGGAAACCAGAATGCTCAGCGACAGCGCACCATACACCCATTGGCTGGCCCAACCGGTCTCTCTCATGATCGGATCGGCCATGACGGCAATCAGGAAGAACGAACCTCCCCAGACCAGAACTTGCAGCATCCCCAATATAAAAATGCCGAATACGCCAGGCAGTCGCGTTTGTTGGTTCAAGGCAGTGCCATCAGTGGTGAGAAACTATTACACGGTGGGGCTAACAGATTGGCCGAGAATTCAAAGCATGTGTCCGGCCCAAATCTTGCGGCTGACCAGATCGGCAGCAATCTCGATGAAGGCATCCCCGACAAATTTGGCAGCCGGACTGACACGTCTGTCGGCAGGAAAAACCTGAACCAGTTTGCGCATGGGAATGGGGTCGACCAAGGGGGCAGCACTGAGCACACCCGCTTCGATTTGCGTGTAAATCGATGCCAAAGGCAAAGCGGTCAAGCCGAACCCATTGCAGACCAAGGCGATCATCGCGCCAAAGGAATCCGCTTCGACACTGGTCTTGAGCTTGATCCCGACTTCACGCGCACAATCATCCAGAATCACGCGAAGGCTATGTCGAGCGCTCGGCAACACCAATGGCTGCTCAGCCAAAGACTCGAACGACACCGGCGTATCAAGACGCAGGTTGGCACTGGCAGGACCGACCAGCAGCAGGTTTTCCATCATCACCGGTACGATACGCAGCGTATGCAGGGGTTGCGGATCGTAAGAAATCGCCAGTTCCAATTCGCCACGCTGGACCCAATCCAACAGATAGCCGCTGAAGGCCGAGGAAAACCTAACGGCGAGATTCGGATGCGCTTCTTTGATCTTGCGTACCAACGGAACGGTGACAATTTCCGCTACCGTCGGCGTCGTACCGATGACGACCGTTCCCCGAAAAGAGGTCTTTCCGCCCACCACAGAACTTCGAATGGACTCCATTTCTTCCATGATGCGGGTGGCATGCGCCAGCACTTCGCGACCGGCATCGGTAATCTCCATGCCTCGTCCATGTCGATCAAACAGGTAGGTGCCGAGCTCTTTTTCCAACAATCGAATTTGCCGGCTAAGTGCCGGTTGTGCGATGTGCAGCCGGTCGGAGGCCTTGCTGAGACTGCCGAGTTCGGCCACATGAATCAGGGTTTTGAGTTGAACGACATCCATTACCAGGCCAGTCAGCATCGGGCTCGGCGCGATATGCGTCGAAAGTGCTGTGAGTGTAATCGCATTTTCGAACCCTGGAGTGCCCCGCAAACCGTGTGTCGTGAGGTCTCAAGGCTTTCGAGCCGGCTGTATCCCCCGGCCCGTCGGGGCTGCATGCCAAGCTATAGAATTTAGGTATATCAGTTAGGCCTGCCTGACGGCTTATTACCCACCTGACTCTGCGGTAGCGTGCAATCAACGTCGGCGCCAAAGAGCGTTCGACTCACTACAAGAATAAGATTCGAGGGCTTGCGCCATGAGTTACTACCTATCTCGCTACCTGACCGACCCGTCTTACACAGCCAGCGAACAGCTGACCTCTCGTATACATCCCCCCTCTTCATGTGCCTTGGTCGTCAAAGGCTCACCACAACTGCGTTAAGCACATCAACCCATCGAGCTAGCAACGTCGGACACGCCTCAGTGTGCTCCTCGTATCGTCTCGCCTTGAAGAAAGGGTGAACATCATGTCCGCATCAACCACAGACTCAACCAGCCACGCTGCCAAGACCGATCCGGTGAAAAGTCCGAATCGAGTCAGAGCCATCATGGGGGCCTGCTCGGGCAATCTGGTGGAGTGGTACGACTTTTTCATTTACGCCTATACCGCCATCTACTTCGCAGCTTCGTTTTTCCCCAAAGGCGACACCACCAGTCAGCTGCTCGCAACCGCCGGTGTCTTCGCCGTCGGCTTTTTCATGCGTCCGCTCGGTGGCTGGATTTTCGGCTGGATCGCTGACACTCGCGGCCGCAAGGTTTCTATGATCATCTCGGTGTTCATGATGTGCGCCGGCTCGCTGCTGATCGCCGTCATGCCGACCTACGCGACGATAGGGGTCGCGGCGCCGATTCTGCTCGTGGTCGCCAGACTGATCCAGGGCCTGTCCGTCGGTGCAGAGTACGGCACCGGCGCCACCTACATCAGCGAAATTGCGACCCCCGGACGTCGCTGTTTCTATGGATCGTTTCAGTACTTCACCATCATTGCCGGTCAGCTCATGGCGTTGATGACCGTGGTCATTCTCCAGCAAACCCTGACCGGCGAAGAATTGCGCGAATGGGGCTGGAGAATCCCGTTCTTCATCGGCGCACTGAGCTCGATCGTGGTGGTGTATCTGCGCCGCGCCATGCATGAAACCGCCACCAAGAAAGACATGAACCGCAAAGACGCCGGCTCTCTGCGTGGCATGTTCAAGCACAAACGGGCGGTCGCGCTGGTGGTGGCGTTCACCATCGGTGGTTCTTTGTACTTCTACACCTTCACCACCTATATGCAGAAGTTCCTGGTGATCTCCGCAGGCTTCAGTCCCGAAACGGTCAGCTTCATCATGACGGCAGCCCTGGTCGGCTTCATGTTCTGCCAGCCGCTCTTTGGTTTGCTCGCCGACCGTATCGGGATCAAGGCGCACATGCTGATGTTTTCCGGGTTGGCCATGCTGCTGGTGATCCCCCTGCTCTATTCGCTGCAGTCGGTCAGCAATCCGTTTACGGCGTTCCTGCTGGTGTTTGGCGGACTGGTCATTGCGTCGCTCTACACCCCGGTTGCCGGGATCGTCAAAGCCGAACTGTTCCCGCCTGCGGTGCGTGCTCTGGGCGTGGGCTTTCCGTACGCCGTCGGCAATGCGGCATTCGGCGGCACCGCTGAGTACGTGGCCTTGTCACTCCGGTCCCAAGGCATTGAGGAGTATTTCTTCTTCTATGTCGCAGCCGTAGTGACGATCACTTTCATCGCCGCGATGCTGATGCCGAACCTGTCGCGCTACGGGTACATCAGCGGTTCCGGCGAGATCGAAGAACGCACCGGTTTGAAGGGTTGCGTAAAGTCGAATGCGGCGAGCGTTTGAAACACTGACGATTACAGCAAGTGATGGAAAAGGGCCCATGAGATTCATGGGCCCTTTTTTGCAAGCGCAGGAAGCCCTCAGGACGACCAGACTCACCCGGTAAGGCTGCTCGCCTGAAAATCGGCGATCTGTTGCCACATCGCGATGGGGTTGGAATACATCGGGAAATGCCCGCAATCTGGAATGGGGGCCAGCTGGACGCCTTCGGCCTGGATATGCGGCAGATAGGACAGTGACGCGTTCTGCTCGCCGTACATGAACATTCGTGGGCACTTCAACCCGAGGAATTTGCCCATCAGATCGGCATTATCGGAAAGGTCGACCATCGACTGGAAAATCCCCCGCACCGCACCGGCACGCACCTTGTGCCGCAAGCTCGCGGAATAAAGCGCACTGGCAAAGGCCGGAGCGTGCCGGGTACGTTCAATGAAGGCCGCGAAAAACGCCTCGGGATCGTTGCTCGGATAGTCAACGATCTGCCGACTCAGAAAGCAGTCTTCCGGGGCGACATTGCCCTCGATATCAACGAAGCTGAGCACCCGGTCCGGGAACTGATGGGCCAGTATCAGCGCGGTCAGCCCCCCCATGGAGTGACCGACCAGATGGAAGCGTTCGATGCCGAAATGCGCCAGCACCTGCAGTGCCGTCTGCAGCAGAAAGGGAATCGATAGCCTGGACAGATCACTGCACTGGCTTTCGCCGCAACCCGGTGCGTCGTAAGCCACGAAAGGGTGACCGGCGAATGCCGGCTGCTGCACGATGTCGGCATAGTCTTCTTTGGTAGAACCAAAACCATGCAGGAACACAATCGGTGCCAGGACGCCGTCGCGATGGAGGCCGGCCACGTTCAGTTGGACCCCCTCCACCGTCAGGGGGAGTTGCACGTGAGTGAACGTTTCTGGTGAAGGCACGTAGTTGACTCCTTGAGCGAAAGGATGGGCCGAGCCTGGGTTGCCGGCAGCCAGGCTCGCAATTTCAAGGGAATCGGGCCTTCTGTAAATTCCTGATTCGGTAAGGCTTACATACGCCAAACCTATCACTCGTATTCACGCAAGGGCCTTGGTCGACTCACGCCCGGGATTGGAGCCGAGTGACCAGCTCCTCCACCAGCGGGTTGGGCCGATCTGCATTCCAGGCCACCGCCGTGGTCACGACATTGAGCTTCTGGCTCAGCGCTCGAAACACCACATTGTCCGGCGCCAGTTTTTTCAGCGCCGCCGGTACCAGTGCGATGCCCTGGCCGCAGCTGACAAAGGCAATTTGCGAGGCGACCGAGCGCACTTCATGCAGCACGCGCGGGGAAAAACCGCTAGCGCGGCAGGTCGCGATCAGATTGTCAAAGTAGACCGGGCTGACCTTTCGGGAAAACATCACTAAGGGTTCAGTGGCCAGGCTGGACAGGCTGATTCGCGTGCGCGCAGCCAAGGGGTGATCGCTGGGCAGGGCCACAACCAGGCGGTCCTGAGTCAGCGGCAATGATTTGATCGAGGCCCCCAGATCACCGTCCAGCCGGGCGAAGGCCAGGTCGATGTCACCGGCCTCCAGCGCCGGGACGGCTTCGACGCTGTCAATCTCCCGTACAGACACGGTGAGGTGCGGGTAATCGCTCTTCAATTGCTCGATCAGCCCCGGCAAGACATCGAACATGGCCGTGGAAATCGCGCCAATGGTCAACATCCCCGACTGCCCCGCCACCGCCTCCTCCACGGCGAGTTCCAGACGTTCCAGTTGGTCGGCGAACTTGCGCACCGCCGGCAGAATCGCCGCCCCCACCGGAGTCAGCTTCGCACCGCGTCGCGAACGGTCGAACAGCTTGACCTTGAGCGCCTGCTCCAGCACCTGGATCTGCTCGCTCAGCGGTGGCTGGGACATGCCCAAACGCTTGGCCGCGCGGCCGAAGTTCTGTTCTTCGGCAACGGCCAGGAACAACCAGAGATGACGAATCAGGCGAAAATTGATCATGATTAATCCATAGGTTTAACGTATCTAACGTATCTGTGATTCGTAATATACCTATCAAACTGCCTCACCGACACTGGGCGCCTCCGTCACCACAGGGGCTTCCCCATGACCCATAAGAGTTTGCTGGATCGCTTGGCGGCGCTGGATACCAACACGGTTTCCGATGCGCTCGACTTCCTCGGCCTGCCGGGTGCCACCGTTGGGCTACGCCCGTTGTGGAATTGCCCGAAGATTGTCGGCCGCGCCAGCACCGTGCTGCTGGCTCCTAAAACCGACAACGTCCCCACGGTGCACCTGATTACTCCCGTGGTGGAACAGATCGACAGCGATGATCGTGTGCTGGTGATCGCCGGCGGCATCGAAGGCATCTCCTGTTGGGGCGATATCCTCGCCAATGCAGCAGCCAGCAAGAAGGTACGCGGCACGGTAATCGACGGTTTCAGCCGCGACATCGACGGCAGCGAGTCAATTGGCTACCCGGTTTATGGCCGCGGCGTGACCATGATCAGTGCCCGCAATCGTGTGGTGCAGATCGATGCCGCCGTGACCATCAACGTGGCTGGCGTCGATGTCAGCGAGAACGACTACGTCATCGCCGATACCTGCGGCACCGTGTTCGTGCCCTCAGCCTATATCGAGAAAGTGATCGACCTTGGCGAGCGAATTGCCCGCCGTCAGGACGGCATGGTCGAGGCTGTCCGCAGCGGTCGCTCGGTCGCCGAAGTGATGCATGACACCCAATTCGAAGCGATCCATGTGGAGCACGCCTGATGAATCTTGAAGACAAAGAACTGGTCGCCTTGTTTCAAGGCCTGGACACCCCGGGCGTCTCCGATGCGCTGGACAAACTCGGCCTGCCCGGTCAATGCCTCGGCGTGGCACCGCTGGACAATTACAGCAAGGTCATCGTCGGTCCGGCATTCACCGTGCAGTACGTCTCGGCCAGCGTACCGCCTGGCACCGTGGGCGACTTCATCGAAGACGTTGCGCCTGGCGATGTGGTGGTGATCGACAACGGCAGCCGCACCGACTGCACGGTTTGGGGCGACATCATGACCCAGTACGCCGGCACTCGGCAGATCGCTGCCACGGTCATCGACGGTGTTTGCCGTGACGTGAACAAAGCACTGGGTGATGGCTACCCGATCTTCAGCAAAGGCCGCTTCATGCGCACCGGCAAAGACCGCGTACAGGTTCAGTCGGTCAACCAGCCGGTGTCCATCGGCACCGCCCGAGTGAGTGCCCGCGACATTGTGGTCGCTGACGCCAATGGCGTGGTGATCGTCCCCCGCGCTCGTGCGGCTGAAGTGGCGGCGTGTGCCCGTCAGATCGAATCGATCGAAGCCGACATTCGCGCCCTGATCACTCAAGGCAAAACCCTTAAAGAAGCCCGAGCCGCACTGGGTTACCACAGCCTGCAGAGGAAAGTCTGATGACCACGCTCCCGCTCCCCCTGGATTTTCACGCACGGGCAAAAGTGCTGGGCAGCTCGACGCTCTATGAAGCGTCCCACCTGCCTTGCGCGGTCGACAGTGCGATCCGCCCGATCTGGGACGGTGCCTTCATCTCTGCCCCCGCCTATCCGCTGGAATGTTCGCCCGGCGACAACCTCGCCCTGCACCTGGCGATGGAACGCGTGCCCCGTGGCAGCGTGCTGGTCGTGGGTACGGGTGGCTTCATCGCCGGTTACTGGGGCGAAGTGCTGACCGTGGCGGCCGAAGCGGCTGGCGTGGTCGGATTGGTGATCGATGGTGGCGTACGCGACATCGCTGCGCTGAAGAAACGCCAGTTCCCGGTTTTTGCTCGCGGCATCTCGGTGAAAGGTACGGTCAAGGCCAGTGCGCCTTCGGTGGGGCAACCGTTCAATTTCAACGGTGCTTTGGTCTCTCAGGGTGACTGGGTGGTGGCCGACGATGACGGTGTGATCATCATTCCCAAGGCGGATGCGGCACGAACCCTGGCCGAAGGCGAGGCGCGTGCGAGCAAGGAAGCGCAGATGATGCAGGCGTTGACCGAAGGCCGCTCGACCCTGGAACTGATGAACCTGACTGAGTGGAGAACCCGCGCATGAGCGCCGATATCCAGCGGCTGAACCAACGCCTGGCCAGCGCACAACCTTCCGCGACTTACCGAATCATGGATCGGGTTGCAGAGCGCCGGGCGCAAGGTGCGACGATTATTTCGCTGTGCGCCGGCGAACCAGATTTCGATACGCCCAAGCATGTGCGCGAAGCGGCCATTCACGCCATCGAGCACGGCCACACCCGCTACACCCAAGTCGCCGGGGTACGTTCACTGCGAGAAGCGGTGGCCGCCAAGTTCCGCCGCGAAAATGGCCTGGACGTCACCTGGCATGACACCCTCGTCTGCAACGGTGGCAAACAGGTGATCTACAACGCCTTGGCTACGACCCTCAATGAAGGTGACGAAGTCATCGTGCCGGCGCCGTACTGGGTCAGTTACCCGGAGATGGTTCAACTGTGCGGCGGTGAAACCCGAATCGTTACCTGCGATGCGGACACCGGTTTCAAGCTGACGCCCTCGGCACTGGCCGCCGCGATCACCCCGCAGACCCGTTGGTTGATCCTCAATTCGCCGTCCAACCCGACGGGTGCGGTGTACAGCCGGGATGAGCTCCAAGCCTTGGCGCAGGTGTTGTTGGCTCATCCTCATGTGCTGATTCTGGCCGATGACATCTACGAACACCTGATCTTCGATGATCAAACGTTCCATACCCTGGCCCAGGTTGAACCACGGCTGGCAGCGCGAACCCTGACCATGAACGGTGTTTCCAAGTCCTACGCCATGACCGGCTGGCGCATCGGTTTTGCCACCGGGCCACGCTGGCTGCTGGAGGCCATGGAAAAACTGCAAGGTCAGCAAACCTCTGGCGCCAGCTCAGTGTCACAACAGGCTGCGCTCGCGGCACTGGAAGGTCCCAAGGATTTCATCCATGAAAGCCGCGTCGCCTTCCAGAGTCGCCGTGATTTGATGGTGGCGCTGCTGAACGACACGCCAGGCCTTGAATGCGTCAGTCCAGCCGGGGCGTTCTACGCGTTCGCTTCCTGTGCCGGATTGATCGGTCGTACCTCGGCGGGTGGCCGCGTACTGCACACCGACGAAGATGTCGCCCATGCGCTACTCGACGAAGCGAATGTGGCCGTGGTGCATGGCAGCGCTTTTGGCCTCGGCCCCTACATTCGCATTGCCTACGCCCTGGATGACGCTTCATTGCGCAAAGCCTGCGAGGCCATCCGCTCGTTCTGTACCAGCCTGCGTTAATCCGCCGCTGAAAAACCAACCCGGCCATGGCCGGGTTTTGCTGTTTATCAGCGGAGTTGACTCGATGCTTCTGGCAAACAATCGACCACGTTTTTCAATCGGGCATGAGCCATGATCACGTTCAAGCAACTGGAAGCCATCTACTGGATTGTGGAACTGGGTAGCTTCGAATCCGCAGCCATGAAACTGAACATGTCCCAGTCAGCCATCTCCAAGCGTATTCAGGAGCTGGAAGATGCCTTCGACATGCCGATCTTTGATCGTTCCAAACGCAGTGCGCGTCTGACGGAAAAAGGCACGGAACTGTTCGAGCAGGCCACGGAGATTCTGCGCCAGCGCGATTACCTGCTTGAACGCATAAGCTCCAAGGAAGTGTTGGTCAGGCGCTTCCGCATCGGCGTCACCGAGCTGACCGCCATGACTTGGCTGCCGGCGTTGGTAGAGGGTATTCGCAGTGCTTATCCCAAAGTGGTACTGGAGCCCTCGGTCGAGCTCAGCACCGAACTGGTGGCCAAACTGGAGAACGATCAGCTCGACCTGATCATCGTTCCCGACATTTTTGCCGACGCACGCTTCGTCAGCACGCCGTTGAGTGCAGTGGAGAACGCCTGGATGTGTGCACCCTCGCTGCATCGGGGGAAGCAGATCATGGACATGCAGGCGATCTCCTCGTTCACCGTCCTGACTCAGGGCGGCGGCTCCGGCACCGGGTTGATCTATGAACGCTGGCTTACCCAGAATGACGTCCGGGTCAACCGTACGATCAAAAGCAACTACCTGATCGCCCAGTTGGGCCTGACCCTGTCCGGTGTCGGCATCAGCTACCTGCCACGCCAGTGTCTCTCGCCGCTGGTGAACCAGGGCCGTCTGCAGGTCATCGAAACCGAGCCCGTGCTGCCTCCCATCCACTACATCGCGGTGCACCGCGCCGATCGTCTTCAGGGCCTCAGTGTCGAGGTTGCACGTCTGGCAGCCCGTTGTTGTGATTTCAGCCGCATGGTGTGGTAACACGGGCGCTGAATACGAGAAAAAAAGCGATGCTTTTGCATAGATAAATGTCGCTAATAGTGCCGAGCGACCTTTCTTACTATGAACGCATAGCCCACAAGGGTTCAGTCGTTTATGGAGGTCGCAATGTCATTGCCCGGTTCACGCATCGTCCCTTCTCCCCCCCAGGCTCCACGTTCACTTTTGGAAGCCTTTCAGAACGTCGTCACACCACATATCAGCGACAATCTGGGGCGTCACATCGGTGCCCGGGGTCTGACACGCTACAACCTCAAAGGCAAACTGGTGGGCACCGCCCTCACAGTGAAGACTCGCCCCGGCGACAACCTTTACATCTACAAGGCACTGACGCTGATCGAACCGGGGCATGTGCTGGTGATCGACGCACAGGGTGACGCGACCAATGCGGTCATCGGTGAGCTGATCAAGCTCTATGCCCAGCAACGTGGCTGTGTCGGTTTCGTCGTCGACGGCGCCATCCGCGATGTCGCCAGTTTTGAAGACACGCCGTGCTATGCCCGCAGTGTGGTGCATTGCGGCCCCTACAAAAGCGGCCCAGGGGAAATCAACGTCCCGGTGTCAATCGGCGGGATGATCATCAATCCGGGCGACATCATTGTCGGTGACGAGGATGGGCTGGTTGCCTTCTCGCCCGACCATGCCGAGCAGGTGTTGGTCAAGGCGCGAGAGCATGACGCGCATGAACAGCAGGTCAAAGCCGAAATCGCCACTGGCGCCATCGATCAGTCATGGCTGGACAAGGTGCTGGAAAAGGCCGGTCTGGCAAACTGAGTTCCGCTATGAAGCGATCCTGAATTCCCTTCAGCACGTTATTGACTGCGCTATTTTTGCCGGGCTTTCAGCCCGGTTTTTTTTGCGCGCACATTTTATACAGCGCGAATCAGACCTCACCGTTTCATCAATAAAAGCGATCTTTTGACAGGAGTATTTGTCGCTTTTTTTACGGTTTCATAATTACTACTTTGGCCGGACAACACCGACAAAAACAAGGTCCGCCCCATGTCTATGCCTGAAGTCATAAAACCAGCCGTGCGCAGCAAATACCGTTGGGTGGTTGCGGCACTGATTTTTCTAATTTACACCATTGCTGCCGCCGACCGAGCCAACCTGGGTGTCGCGCTACCGTTCATTCGTAAAGAGTTTGAAATGAGCAATGCCGAGGCCGGTGGCTTGATGAGCCTGTTTCTGCTGGCCTATGCATTGGCACAGATCCCTTCCGGTTTTGCCTTCGGCCGTTTCGGCGTCAGCCGGATCCTGCCCGGCGCCATGGTGCTGACCTCATTGCTGACGGGCCTGGTGGGCACAGCCAGTTCATTGCTGGCACTCAAGCTGTATCGCCTGGGCCTTGGCGTCGCTGAAGGTCCATTACCGATCAGCATGACCACGACCATCAACAACTGGTTTCCACCGCGAGAAAAAGGCACCGCCTCAGGGATCTTCCTGTCCGCCGTCAAGTTCGGGCCGGTGATTGTGCCGCCACTCTGTGCCGTGATCATTTCGGTATGGGGCTGGCGAGAGATCTTTTACTTCTTTGCCGTGCCCGGCATCGCACTGGCGGTGGTCTGGTATTTCATGGTCACCGACCATCCCTCCCGGAGCCGGTTCGTCAACGCAGCCGAGCTCAGCTACATCATCGAGGAAACCGGCAGTACTGAAGCGACTCAGCAAACCCGCCCCAAAAAGACTCCAGCCTGGGTGAGCAAACTCGATCGAGTCATACGTGCCCGCCACGAAACGCCCCTCGAGACCAATCGGCAGGTGTTCAAGTCCTGGAACATCTGGGGCTGTGCCACCAGTTATTGCTTCCAACTGGGCGTGTCGAGCGTACTGCTCGCCTGGATTCCGACCTATCTGATGACCGTCAAACAATTCTCGATCATGAATATGGGGCTGGTGTCGGCTGCGCCATGGGTGGGCGCCGTGCTCGGCAACCTGCTGGGTGGTTTCTGCTCGGATCGACTGATGGGTGGGCGACGCAAGCCCGGCATGCTGCTGTCAGCACTCGGCACTTCACTGATGATGTACCTGCTGATCAACTCGCCCGCCGAACCGATTCCCTACGGCTTGCTGCTGTTGTTGACCGGTGCCGTTCTCAGCCTGGGGTTCTCTTCCTACATGGTTTATCCGATGGGGCTGACTACCAAAAAAACGTTCCCTATCTCCAACGCCGTCGTGAACATGGTCGGTCAGTTGGGCGCTGCGGCCACACCCTTCATCACTGGGCTGTTGCTGGACAACTATGGCTGGAACTACGTGTTTGCCTGGCTGGCGGTGGGATCATTTATGAGTTTCATCCTCTTGCTGACCATTTCAGAGCCACGGGAGAGATCGAGCAACCCTGATTGAACCGCACCCTGAATAAAGCCTGGGAGCCTTTGGCTCCCAGGCTTTATTCACAAATGCACAGTTGATTCGATGGGAGCAGGGAACTGTTCGCGCACGATATCGACAAGCGCGTCGACCAAAGGATTACTGCGGGCGGCATTCCAGGCCAAAGCACTGGTTACCAGCCGAAATTTTTGTTGCAGGGGTCGAATCACGACGTTTTTGGGCGCCAGCTTTTCGAGCGCATACGGCACCAGTGCAATGCCTTGACCGCAACTTACGAAGGCTATCTGCGAGCCGATCGAGCGGACCTCATGCATGATTTTTGGACGGAAACCGCATTGCTGACAGCAGCTGACAATGTAGTCAAAAAAAACCGGACTGCCGCTGCGGGCGAACATGATCTGTACCTCGGCAGCCAAGTCTCGCAGATCCACAGACGCTTCATTAGCTAGAGGATGATTTCTGGAAAGCGCCACTGCAAGCTGATCCTGGACAAGAGGAATCGAGCGGATGGGCTCATAGTAGCCGCCTTCGATTCGTGCGAAAGCCACGTCGATGTCGCCAGACTCCAGTGACGGGATGGCCTCCCCGCTATCGATTTCCCGAATAAATACTGAAATATTCGGGAACCGCTCCTTGAGCTGCTCGATGAGATCAGGGAGCACCTCAAGCAAGGCTGCGTTGATAGCGCCTATCGTCAGGACTCCCGTTTGCCCTGCAACGGCTTCATGTACTGCAAGCTCCAGGCGCTCCAACTGCTCTGCGAATTTTCGTACTGCCGGCATGATCGCCATACCCGTTGGGGTGAGGATCGCGCCCTTGCTGGTGCGTTCAAACAACTTTACCCGTAAGGAATTTTCCAGAACCTTGATCTGTTCGGTCAACGGTGGCTGGGACATGCCCAGCCTTTTGGCGGCACGACCAAAATGCTGTTCCTCGGCGACCGCAAGGAACAGCCAGAGATGCCGGATAAGTCGAAAGTTGATCATAGAAATCCTGAATCAGGCTCGCAAAACGGGTATGAGCGGTAGCGCATTCGGCGGGTTGGAAAGCCAGGCGAGCATGCCCCAACGTTGCACAGGCACTCCCGATACGACTGGCGTATCGGGACGTTAGCATATTCGTAATGTACCTGTGGATCATGGCCGTAAATACTTGGGACATCGTCAACACAGGGTTTCACAGCCTGCAGAGCAAGGGCTCGTGAGCACGCCCTTGGCAGCCAACCAGGTTACTCACCACAAGGAATCTCGCCGTGCAAAAGTTTGATTTGGACCTGATTCTGAAGGCACAACGCCGACTTCAAGGACAAGTAGTGCGCACCCCACTTCTGAGCTCTGCGATGCTGAATGATATCGTCGGCGCGGATGTTTACGTGAAGGCTGAATGCCTGCAAAAGACCGGGGCGTTCAAGTTTCGCGGTGCCATGTTCAAACTGGCCGAACTGGAACCCAGTGACAGAAACAAGGGAGTTATCACTTATTCGGCGGGCAACCATGGCCAGGCAGTGGCTGCGGCCGCTCACCAGTGGGGCTGCCCGTCAGTAGTCGTAATGCCCGAGCATGCGCCAAAAATCAAGCAGGATAACTGCCGCTGGTGGGGAGCAGAGGTTGTTCTTTACAACAAAGACGTCGAGGACCGTGAGGACGTTACCCGGCAGCTGATTGAACGCCGCGGCCTGACCTTCGTCTCGCCTTTCGATGACCCCTTCATCATGGCCGGCCAAGGTACCATCGGTCTCGAAATCGCTGAGCAGCTGGCTGAAGTGGGGGCAACTCCCGACTCTGTGTGGTTGGGTTGCAGCGGCGGCGGCTTGGCATCCGGGACTTTGACCGCCATGCGCGCCATGTGTGGCAATTTCGAGAGCGTTCTTGTCGAGGCAGAAGGCTATACGAAATGGCAAACAGCGCTGCAAAAGGGGGAACCGGTGAAGCTCAAGCTGTTGCCAAAAACGCTGCTCGACGGGATTGCCGGTCCCGCTGTCGGTGCACTCCCCTTCGAAGTATTGAAACCTGTTCAACCGCGTACTGAAGTCGCTTATCTGGAAGATGCCTTCCAAGGCATGCGTGCAGCATTTCAGTACCTCAAACTCGTCCTTGAGCCGGGCGGTGCAGCCGCCCTCGGAACGCTGATACGAGAGAAGCAGCGCTATGAGGGCAAAACTGTCGTGGTGGTTTGCTCTGGCGGGAACGTTGACCCAGAAGTCTTCCTACAAGCCTGGGCCAACTGAGTCATTCATTTTTGAAGCGTTTGGCATCGCCAGAGGCGTGAAGAAAACCATTGGAGACTTTGATCATGAGTAGTGTTCTGGAAAAACTGGCCGCATTGGGTTTGGAGTTGCCGAAGTTCAATACGCGAGGCGGCAACTATCAGTTGTACACCCGTTTTGGGAACCTGATTTATACCGCGGGTCAAGTATGCCTGCAAAACGACGTCTTGCTATACAAAGGAACTGTAGGAACGGAAATTGATATTGAGACCGCCCAGGCCGCGGCGCGAGTCTGCGCACTCAATCTTCTTTCCATTGCCAATGAAGCGAGCGATGGCCAACTCGACCGCATACGTGTTTTGAAGGTTAATGGTTATGTTAAGTGCCTTCCTGACTTCGAGCAGCAAGCGAAGGTGATTGATGGGGCTTCAAATCTTTTTATAGAGCTTTTCGGCCAAGAGCGCGGCGGCCATGCCCGGGCAGCGGTAGGCGTTGCGGCCATCCCGCGAGGGGCGCCTGTAGAAGTTGAAGCAATCTTTGCGATCGACTGATCACAGCAGACGAAGCGTCTCAATACGATCCGGCTATGAAAGCTGGCTGACATAATAAAAACACCCTGCAGTTCTAGAAATCTGCCGTTGATGTACAACAAGTAGAAAATCATGCAGTTGCCACTGAGCTTATCTTTGCTCGGGCTTCATTTCTGGAGGTTTTATGCGCGCTCGTAATATTGCCAAACTGATGGCATTGTCTGTTGCATTTCTGTCCCACAAAGGGATGAGTGCAGAGTTATCCGGCACACTAAAAAAAGTAAAAGAATCAGGCACGATCACACTAGCCTACCGTGATGCGGCGATTCCTTTTTCCTACCTCGCCGACGCCTCTGGCGTACCGGTTGGCTACTCCCAGGATATTCAATCCAAAGTCGTCGATGCATTAAAAAAAGACCTCGACCTACCCAACTTGAAAATACAGTACAACCTTGTCACTTCACAAACCCGAATACCGTTGATTCAAAATGGCACCGTCGACATTGAATGTGGCTCAACGACAAACAATGCCGAACGTCAGCAGCAGGTCAGCTTTTCTGTTGGCATATTTGAAATCAGCACCCGACTGCTGACAGCCAAGCAATCTTCTTATAAAGATATTGATGACCTTAAAGGACGCAATGTAGTAACCACTGCGGGTACAACCGCCGAGCGACTGCTGCGTTCAATGAACGTTGAAAAACAGTTAGGCATGAACATTATCTCAGCCAAGGACCACGGCGAATCATTCCAACTGTTGGAAACTGGCCGTGCAGTTGCTTGGCTGCAGGACGACGCGCTGCTGGCGGGTGAACGCGCAAAATCGAGGAATCCCGATCGATGGGCTATATCCGGTGCTGCGCAATCTCGTGAGATCTACGGATGTATGTTGCGCAAGGGTGACGATGCGTTCAAGCAAGCAGTGGACGGTGCTATCAAGGCTCTCTATGCATCAGGTGAAATCAACGACATCTACAGCAAATGGTTTCAGCACCCCATACCACCTAAAGGCTTGAGCCTGGATTATCCGATGCCCAATGAGGTCAAGGAACTTTATGCCAACCCTACAGATCAGCCCGCGCCTGCAACAATGCCGTAAGTCTCCGTTGTAGAGACTCAGGTAACGACTAAAACAGCTATTCAGGAGTCAACATGAATTCTTCAAGCATTAATACTGTTCAGGCAATCACTCCAGAGACTCGCGACATCCACACTGCATTTCGCTCGGTGGTGACCCCACATATCAGCGATAACATGGGGCGTTACATTGGGGTTCGAGGTCTTAATCGCTACAATAAAACGGGAAAAATGGTCGGGAGCGCTCTGACTGTTAAGACCCGCCCAGGTGACAATCTCTACATCTACAAGGCATTGACGATGCTCGAGCCTGGCCACGTGCTTGTTGTGGATGCTCAGGGTGACACCACCAACGCCGTGATTGGCGAACTCATCAAACTCTACGCGTTACAGCGGGGCTGTGTAGGTTTTGTCGTAAACGGTGCAATTCGCGATGTCGCAAGCTTTGAAGACACCCCGTGTTATGCCCGTGATGTGGTGCATTGTGGTCCCTATAAAACGGGTCCAGGGGCAGTCAACGTTCCGGTATCCATTGGCGGGATGATCGTAAACCCGGGAGACATCATCGTCGGCGATGAGGATGGCATTGTCGGCTTTCCCGCGTCGGCCGCAGACCACCTGCTTGCCATGGCCCGCACGCATCAAGCCGCCGAGGATCGCGTAAAGGCAGAAATCGCAACGGGGGCATTCAACCAGTCGTGGATTGAAAGTGTCTTGATCAAGGCCAATCTTGCTTAAACACGAAAGGTCGGTAACAGGAGGCAGTCACCATCGGCCCCTCGATACAATAAAGTTATACTTGACGTGTATCTCTGCCATTTACCTTCAATGCGCCAGCTAGAGCGCCTTGGCATACCTGCTATTCACCACGAGCCATACCACGCGCTGCGTGGCAATGGTAGTTTGAATCCGTCATATGTCAAAATAACAACAACAGGATACGGCAATGATCACAGCTACCAGCAAACACCTTCTATTGCTAAAAAAAGACACCACGCTGGCCACCAAAGTAAAACCAGAGTCAGATAAGTATTGCCAACAATACTGGGCTCTCTCCTATAAGCCTCGCGCCAAAAAAATAGCATTTCACTCACATCATTAAAGCCTGCCAAAAATTAAGTAGAATCGATGCTGGCAAACTCGGCGTGTCCAATTGCCGTATTAGCTGGCGCATGGGTCTAGAAGAACCCGTTAAGCTAATTTGAGGATTTCCTGATGCGTATGTTCACTAAACTGTTGAGCGCCGCGATTGCAACAGCCATCATCAGCCCATCATTAATGGCGGCTGAACTCACCGGCACGCTTAAAAAAATCAAAGAGTCGGGCACCATTACGGTCGGCCACCGCGACTCATCGATCCCCTTTTCCTACATCGCGGACGCCTCTGGGATGCCGATCGGCTATTCCCAAGACATCCAACTTAAAATTATCGAGTCCATCAAAAAGGAGTTAGGCACTCCCAACCTGAAAGTGAAGTACAACCTGATTACCGCCCAGAACCGCATCCCCCTGGTTCAGAATGGCACCGTAGACCTGGAGTGTGGTTCGACGACAAACAATGCAGAACGCGCACAACAGGTTGACTTCTCAGTAGGCATATTTGAAGTAAGCACTCGTCTGTTGTCCAGGAAAGACTCCGTCTACCAAGACTTTGACAACCTGAAAGGTAAGAACGTGGTCACCACCGCCGGGGGTACATCCGAGCGCCTGCTTAGGGCGATGAACGCTGAGAAGCAGATGGGTATGAACATCATCTCGGGGAAAGACATCGGCGAGTCATTCCAAATGTTGGAGACCGGTCGTGCCATTGCATTCATGCAGGACGATGCCCTGTTGGCTGGTGAAAGGGCCAAAGCCAGGAATCCCGGTGAATGGGCAGTCACAGGCACCGCACAATCACAGGACATGTACGGCTGCATGATGCGCAAGGGGGACGAACCTTTCAAAAAAGTGGTGGATGACACGATTAAAACCATCTTCTCCTCGGGTGACATCAACGCCATTTATGATAAATGGTTTAATCAGCCCATCCCCCCGAAAGGCCTGAACCTTAACTTCCCCATGAGTCTTGAACTCAAAGAGCTCATTGCCAACCCTGTCGACAAGCCTGCACCTGCCACAACTCTTTAACTACCTCATTGATCTGCTCATGTCCGCCATACGCGGACATGAGGCATGTTGCATGCACAAAACTATTTGTTTGGAAGGTGTTTTCTATGAATTACAACTGGGATTGGGGCGTATTCTTAAAATCCACTGGAGTGGGACATGAAACTTATTTCAATTGGTTTATTTCAGGTCTGGGCTGGACCATCGCGATTGCAGTAATAGCCTGGATGATAGCGTTGCTGTTGGGCTCAGTGCTCGGTGTCATGCGAACCGTGCCAAATCGTATCGTGTCGAGCATTGCCAGCCTGTATGTTGAGGTGTTCCGAAATGTCCCACTTTTAGTACAACTATTTATCTGGTACTTCCTGGCACCTGATCTGCTACCCGAGCACCTGCAGGAGTGGTACAAGCAGGACCTGAACCCGACCACCTCGGCCTACTTGAGCGTCGTCGTATGCCTCGGTCTTTTCACGGCCGCTCGTGTCTGTGAACAAGTCCGTACAGGCATTCAGGCGCTGGCTCGTGGCCAGGAAGCCGCCGCTCGCGCCATGGGCTTCAGACTGCCACAGATTTACTGGAACGTGCTGCTGCCTCAGGCGTACCGGATCATCATTCCGCCGCTTACCACCGAGTTTCTGGCCGTGTTCAAAAACTCATCGGTGGCTTCACTGATCGGCCTGATGGAATTGCTGGCGCAAGCCAAACAAACAGCTGAATTCACCGCCAACCTGTTCGAAGCCTTCACCCTGGCCACGCTCATCTACTTCACCTTGAACATGGGCCTGATGCTGCTCATGCGCAAAGTTGAGAAGAAAGTCGCCGTACCCGGCCTGATTTCCGTAGGGGGTAAATGATGGAATTCGATTTCAGCGACATCACCTCTGCCTTTCCCGGCTTGTTGAACGGCATGGTCATGACCTTGCGACTGATGGCAATGGGCGTCGTCGGAGGGATCATCCTCGGCACGATCCTGGCATTGATGCGCCTGTCACACAGCAACGTGTTGTCGCGCATTGCCGGCACCTACGTGGACTACTTCCGTTCCATCCCACTGCTGCTAGTGATCACCTGGTTTTACCTGGCGGTCCCGTTCGCGCTGCGCTGGATCACTGGCGAAGACACGCCGATCGGCGCGTTCACCTCGAGTGTCGTGGCCTTCATGATGTTCGAAGCAGCGTATTTCTGCGAGATCGTCCGAGCCGGCGTGCAGTCGATTCCCAAGGGCCAGATGGGCGCTGCCCAGGCACTGGGCATGACTTACGGCCAGATGATGCGCCTGATCATCCTGCCGCAAGCGTTCCGCAAGATGACGCCGTTGTTGCTGCAACAGAGCATCATCCTGTTTCAGGACACCTCACTGGTTTACACCGTTGGCCTGGTGGACTTCCTCAACGCCTCTCGTTCGAGTGGCGACATCATCGGTCGCGCCAATGAATTCCTGATCGTTGCGGGCCTGGTGTATTTCACTATCAGCTTTGCCGCCTCGCGGGTGGTCAAGCGTCTACAAAGAAGGTTCGCTGTATGATTTCTATCAAGAACGTCGACAAATGGTATGGAAACTTCCAGGTGCTTACGAATTGCAGCGCTGAGGTCAAAAAAGGCGAAGTGATCGTGGTGTGCGGGCCGTCCGGTTCCGGCAAATCCACCCTGATCAAATGCGTGAACGCCTTGGAACCGTTCCAGAAAGGCGACGTGATCGTCGATGGCACGTCCATCGCCAACCCGAAGACCAACCTGCCGAAACTGCGTTCGCGCGTGGGCATGGTGTTCCAGCACTTCGAGCTATTCCCGCACCTGACCATCACCGAAAACCTGACCATCGCGCAGATCAAGGTGCTGGGCCGCAGCAAGGAAGAAGCCACCAGGAAAGGCCTGCAACTGCTCGAGCGCGTCGGCCTCTCGGCCCATGCCCACAAGCATCCCGGCCAACTCTCCGGCGGTCAGCAGCAGCGTGTGGCGATTGCCCGTGCGCTGGCAATGGACCCGATCGTCATGCTGTTCGACGAACCGACCTCGGCGCTGGACCCGGAAATGGTCAACGAAGTGCTCGACGTGATGGTGCAACTGGCCCACGAAGGCATGACCATGATGTGCGTGACCCATGAAATGGGCTTCGCTCGCAAAGTGGCGAACCGGGTGATATTCATGGACCAGGGCCAGATCATCGAAGACTGCAAGAAGGAAGAGTTCTTCGGCGACATCAACGCCCGCTCCGAACGAGCGCAGCAGTTTTTGGGCAAAATTCTGCAACATTAAACGAGTGATCCTGCGTCCGACTTGTCGGGCGCAGGCCGTCGTTTTGAGCGCCGGTTCGCGGCCGATGATCGCCTGCCGACCACCGTACCGCGGATAGACGCCATCTCTTCCATGATTCGCGTCGCGTGAATCAGCACATGCCGGCCAACGTCGGTAATCTTCATCCTCGCCCCGTCTTCCCACCCCCCAACCTATGCTCAATGGGCATATCTCAAAGACAAAAACGGTAGTCGTCCTTCTCCTCCATCCCTCCCAGAATGTGTGAAAACACAAAAGCAGCACTGCTTGGGAGACTGGCATGTCAACAGAAGCTGAACACACCGTGGGGCAGGATTGGCAGGAGGACGTGTTTCGCGTGCTCAAGGCCCACGACGTCAAACACGTGGTCTTCGTACCGGATGCAGGCCATTCGGCGGCGATCCGTATGTCGTATGCAGACCCGGACATCAAGGCCGTTGTCCTGACCACCGAAGAAGAAGGCATCGGCTACCTCGCCGGCGCCTGGCTGGGCGCTGAACGCGGCGCTCTCTTGATGCAGTCCAGCGGCGTCGGTAACTGCATCAACACCCTGGCACTTCAAAACTGTGCCGGCTTTCCGCTGTTGATGGTGGTCACCATGCGCGGTGACTGGGCCGAATTCAACGCGTGGCAAAACCCTATGGGCCAGGCCACCGAAGCCTCCCTGAACCTGATGAAGGTCATGACCTGGCGCGCGGACGTCCCGGAAGACGTCGCTCCGCTGTTGCACGGCGCTGCGACCATGGCTTTCAACGGTGATTCCGCCACTGCCCTGCTGCTCGGCCAGCGCCTGATTGGAGAAAAGAAATGGGTCAAGTAAGCACAAACCACACGTTGTGCCGCCGCGAAGTGGTCAAGGCCTTGCTGGCCGACCGCAAAGACGTGCTGGTCGTGACCGGGCTGGGCTCGGCGTCCTACGACGTCATGGCCGCCGGCGACAACGATCTGAATTATTACCTCTGGGCCGCCATGGGCAGCGCAATCACTGTGGGCCTGGGCCTGGCCAATGCGCAGCCGGACAAGTCGGTCGTAGTGGTCACCGGTGACGGCGAGCTGCTCATGGGCTTCGGCGCGCTGGCCACGGTAGCGCTGCAAAAGCCCGCCAACCTGACCATCGCAGTCCTGGATAACGGTCACTTTGGCGAAACCGGTATGCAAGTCAGCCATGCAGGGTTCGGTATTTCCCTGGACCAGGTGGCGAAGACTTGTGGCTTCAGCTGGACCGATGAAATCCGCGACATGGAAGGCGTACATGACCTGCGCGAGCGCTTTGCGACCCGCGATGGCGTCAAGCTCGCGACGATCAAGATCAAAGCAGAAAACCCGCCACGGGTGCTGCCTCCGCGCGATGGTCATTACGTCAAGAATCGCTTTCGTGCGGCCTTGGGTTTCAACCCGATCTGATTGCTCTTTGCCCGGACCCGGTCACGCAGGGCAGATGCCGTGCGTGACGCGTTGAGGAGAATAATAATGACTGACCGTAACTCTGAAGAACTCAATGCCATCCGCGAGGGCGTACGTGCTCTGTGCGCTGAATTCGATGCGGCTTACTGGCGCAAAGTCGACGAAGAAAAAGGCTTTCCGGAAACCTTCGTCAAGGCCCTGACCGACGCAGGTTGGCTGGCCGCGATGATTCCTGTCGAATATGGCGGCTCCGGCCTTGGGCTGGCTGAGGCCTCGGTAATCCTGGAAGAAGTGAACCGCTGCGGCGGTAACTCCGGCACCGTTCACGGGCAGATGTACAACATGTTCACCCTGTTGCGTCACGGCAGCGAGGCGCAAAAAAGCTATTACCTGCCGAAGATCGCCGCTGGCGAACTACGCCTGCAATCGATGGGCGTCACCGAGCCCACCACCGGCACCGACACTACAAAGATAAAGACCACCGCCGTGCGCAAAGGTGACAAGTACGTGATCAACGGGCAGAAGGTGTGGATCTCGCGCGTTCAGCATTCCGACCTGATGATCCTGCTGGCGCGGACCACGCCGTTGGCGGACGTGAAGAAAAAATCCGAAGGCATGTCGATCTTCCTCGTCGATCTGCGCGAGGCCATCGGCAACGGTATGACCGTGCAGCCGATCGCCAACATGGTCAATCACGAAACCAACGAGTTGTTCTTCGACAACCTGGAAATCCCCGCTGACAGTTTGATCGGTGAGGAAGGCAAAGGCTTCCGCTACATCCTCGATGGACTGAATGCCGAACGCACCCTGATCGCCGCCGAATGCATCGGTGACGGTCGCTGGTTTATCGAAAAGGCCAGCGCCTATGCTCGCGACCGCGTGGTGTTTGGGCGCCCGATCGGGCAGAACCAGGGTGTGCAATTCCCGATCGCTGAAGCGCACATCGAAATCGAAGCCGCCGACCTGATGCGCTGGCGCGCTTGCGAGGAATACGACAGCGGCATCAACGCCGGGGCCAGCGCCAACATGGCCAAGTACCTGGCGGCCAAGGCGTCCTGGGAGGCCGCCAATGCTTGCCTGCAAACCCACGGCGGATTTGGCTTTGCCTGCGAATACGACGTCGAGCGCAAATTCCGTGAAACCCGTCTGTATCAGGTAGCGCCCATCTCCACCAACCTGATCCTGTCGTACGTCGCCGAACACTTGCTCGAGCTGCCGCGCTCTTTCTAAAAACAAGAGAGAAACAATCATGAGCCAGCCCAACGGCCTCCGTCCGCTCGATGGCATTACCGTCGTCAGCCTGGAGCATGCCATTGCAGCACCCTTCTGCACCCGACAACTGGCCGACCTTGGCGCCCGCGTGATCAAGGTCGAGCGTCCCGGCACAGGCGACTTCGCCAGAGGCTACGACCAACGCGTCAACGGCCTGGCCTCACACTTCGTCTGGACCAATCGTTCGAAGGAAAGCCTGACCCTCGACTTGAAGCAGGATTCGGCCACCGAGGTGCTGGACAGTTTGCTGGCCACTGCCGATGTGCTCGTGCAGAACCTGGCACCCGGTGCGGCCGCGCGAATGGGACTGTCATTTGAGGCGTTGCATCAGCGATTTCCGCGCCTGATTGTCTGTGACATTTCAGGCTATGGCATCGGTGGTCCCTATGAAAAGAAGAAGGCCTACGACCTGTTGATCCAGAGTGAGGGCGGATTCCTGTCCGTCACCGGCGGCCCGGGTGAGGACGAGATGGCCAAGGCCGGATGTTCGATCGCCGACATCGCGGCCGGCATGTATGCCTACACCGGGATTCTGTCTGCACTGCTGTTGCGTGGACGCACCGGCGAAGGCAGCCACCTCGATGTGTCGATGCTGGAAAGCCTGGTTGAGTGGATGAACTACCCGATGTACTACGCCTACGACGGCGCGCCCCCGCCACCTCGTGCCGGCGCCGCACACGCCACCATTTACCCCTACGGTCCTTTCCCCATTGGGGACGGCACCACCGTAATGCTGGGTTTGCAGAACGAACGTGAATGGCAGCTGTTTTGCGACAAGGTGCTCCTTATGCCGGAACTGGCCAAAGACGAGCGTTTTTCTGCCAACTTCAAGCGGGTGGAAAACCGTCAAGCGCTGCGACAACTCATCGTTGATTCGTTCTCCACACTCAACTTCGATGCTGTGTTTGATCGGCTGGAACATGCGCAGATAGCCAACGCGAAGGTCAACGACATGCAAGGGGTTTGGGACCATCCACAACTTCAGGCCCGTGATCGCTGGCGGGAAGTCGAGACCTCTGTCGGCATCGTTCCGAGCCTGATACCACCAGGCAGCAATAGCGCGTTCGAGCCGCGTATGGATGCCGTGCCGGGCCTTGGCCAACACACCGAACAGGTGCTCAAGGAATTGGGGCTGGGGACGGAGCGCATTGAAGAAATGCGTGCCGCCGGGGCCATCTGACTGCAACGAACAACTATTTTCGAGTGAACACTGCCCCATGAAGATCCTGGTAGCTGTGAAACGCGTTGTGGATTACAACGTCAAGGTTCGTGTCAAGGCGGACAACTCCGGCGTCGACCTCGCCAACGTCAAGATGTCGATGAACCCGTTCTGCGAAATCGCAGTGGAAGAAGCCGTACGCCTGAAAGAACTCTCGATAAAAGAGGGGCGTGTTGCGACTGAAATCGTCGTCGTCTCCATCGGCCCGTCCACCGCTCAAGAGCAACTGCGCACCGCGCTGGCTCTGGGTGCCGACCGCGCCATCCTCGTCGAATCCGCGCAAGACCTGACTTCGCTGGCCGTTGCCAAGCTGCTCAAGGCTGTTGTCGACAAGGAACAGCCTCAGCTGGTGATCCTTGGCAAACAAGCCATCGACAGCGACAACAACCAGACGGGCCAGATGCTCGCGGCATTGAGCGGCTACGGTCAGGGCACGTTCGCGTCCAAAGTCGAAATCAGCGGCGACAGCGTTGCCGTGACTCGTGAAGTCGACGGCGGCGCGCAGACAGTTTCCCTGAAGCTGCCGGCCATCGTCACCACTGACCTGCGTTTGAACGAGCCGCGTTACGCGTCCCTGCCAAACATCATGAAAGCCAAGAAGAAGCCTCTCGAAGTAGTGAATGCGGACGCTTTGGGCGTTTCCACCGCCTCCACCCACTCGACCGTGAAAGTCGAAGCGCCAGCTGCACGCAGCGCGGGTATCAAGGTCAAGTCGGTGGCTGAACTGGTTGAAAAACTCAAGAACGAAGCGAAGGTGATCTGAATGACGATCCTGGTGATTGCTGACTATTCAACTGACCAGCAGGACAACAAAGTGCTGGCTCCGGCCACGCTGAATACTGTCGCTGCCGCTACCAAAATTGGCGGTGACATCCACGTTCTGGTTGCAGTCCAAGGCGCTGGTGCCGTGGCTGAAGCCGCTGCGAAAATCGCTGGCGTGAGCAAAGTCCTGTCTGCTGAGAATGCTGCTTACGCGCATCAGCTTCCGGAAAACGTTGCTCCTCTGGTCGCCGAGTTGGGCAAGGGCTACAGCCATATCCTGGCTGCCGCTACTTCCAACGGCAAAAACATCCTGCCGCGCGTTGCTGCGCAGCTGGACGTTGACCAGATCTCCGAGATCATCTCGGTCGAAAGCGCTGACACGTTCAAGCGCCCGATCTACGCCGGCAACGCCATCGCCACCGTTCAATCGAACGCTGCGGTCAAAGTGATCACCGTGCGTGCTACCGGTTTCGATCCGGTTGCCGCTGAAGGTGGTTCGGCGGCTGTTGAAGCCGTTGCAGCTGCTCACGATGCGGGCATCTCCAGCTTCGTCGGCGAAGAACTGGCCAAGTCCGATCGTCCGGAACTGACCGCTGCCAAGATCGTCGTTTCTGGCGGTCGCGGCATGCAGAACGGCGACAACTTCAAACACCTGTACGCCCTGGCTGACAAGCTGGGCGCTGCCGTCGGCGCTTCCCGCGCTGCGGTCGACGCAGGTTTCGTACCTAACGACATGCAGGTCGGTCAGACCGGCAAGATCGTTGCGCCACAGCTGTACATCGCCGTCGGTATCTCCGGCGCGATCCAGCACCTGGCCGGCATGAAGGACTCCAAAGTGATCGTGGCGATCAACAAGGACGAAGAAGCGCCGATCTTCCAGGTAGCCGATTACGGCCTGGTGGCGGACCTGTTTGACGCGATACCTGAACTGGCCGCCCTGGCCTGATCACCGACCGACAGGAGCGAAACTTATGAGCAATATCGATTTTTCAGCGTGGGTCGGACGTCGTCAGGAAAGCCAGGACCGAATCAGCTTCAACCTGGTTAAACGCATTGCCGCAACCTTGAGCGAAGTGGCGCCGCAACCTGGCGAACCACTGCCGCCGCTGTGGCATTGGGCATTCTTTCAAGAACCGGTTGCGGCCAGCGAACTGGGCCCGGATGGTCATCCCGCGCTCGGCGGCTTCCTGCCACCGGCCCACAACCGTAATCGCATGTGGGCTGGCAGCCGAATTGAGTTCTACCAGCCTCTGAAAGTAGAGGCTGAGGTGACCTGTGTATCGACCATTCTCAATGTCGAAGAGAAGCACGGTCGGACCGGGTCGTTGCTGTTTGTCACAGTACGCCATGAGTATTTCCAGGACGGCCAACGCGCCCTGCAAGATGAACAGGACATCGTCTACCGCCAACCCTCCCCGCCCAAACTGAGCGGAACCGAAGCGATTCCTGAAGGCCAATGGCAAGAACAGGTCGAACCCTCCCCGACCCTGCTGTTCCGCTATTCCGCGGTCACCTTCAATGGCCACCGGATTCACTACGACTGGCCTTTCGTCACAGAGACCGAAGGCTATCCGGGGTTGGTGGTGCATGGTCCGTTGATCGCCACACTCAACTTGCGTGCCTTTACCAGGGCACACCCTACCGCGCGACTGGAGCGCTTCACCTTCCGTGGGCTCCGACCGCTGATTTCCCCCCAGCCTTTCGAGGTCGGCGGACGCTTGATCGACAGCAGCAAGGCGCAGGTGTGGGCTGGCAATCAGGACGGCACCGCACAAATCGGTGAAATCGAATTCAGCGAGGGAGAAACACCATGAGTGCATCGATCGTTCGCTCCGCCCTGTTTGTGCCGGCCACTCGTCCAGAGCGCATCCCCAAAGCCATCGCCAGCGGCGCGGACCGGGTCATTGTCGACCTCGAAGATGCCGTGCAAGAAAACCTCAAGCAACAGGCCAGGGATAACCTTGAGCGCTTCTTGAGTGAAAACCCTGACGCGCAGATTCTGGTTCGGGCGAATGCCCCGGATCACTGGGCGCACGCTGCGGATCTGGAGCTTTGCCGACGCCATGCCGGCGTGATCGGAGTTTTGCTGCCCAAAGCAGAAAGCGCAGCGCAAGTGTCCACCGCGGGTAGCACCGGCAAACCGATCTGGCCGATCATCGAGAGCGCCAAAGGCCTGGCGGCACTCAGCTCGATTGCCAGCGCCCAAGGCGTTGAGCGCTTGTCGTTCGGCAGCCTCGATCTGGGCCTGGACCTGAACCTGACCACCGGCAGTCCTGCCGCCGAAGAGATCCTCAGTCACGCCCGCTACGCCGTGTTGCTGTGGACGCGTGTGGCTGGCCTGGCGCCAGCGCTGGACGGGGTTTTCCCCTCAATTCAGGACACCTCAGGCTTGCAAAATGCCGTTCAGTTCGCCCGTGACATGGGCTTTGGCGGCGCACTTTGCATCCACCCCAGCCAAGTGGCGATCATTCATCAAGCGTTAAAGCCCAGCAATGAAGAGCTGCAGTGGGCACAGCGCATCATGGAAGCCGCGAGCTCAGGTGACGGCGTTTTTGTGCTGGATGGGCAAATGGTCGATGCGCCGGTCATTGGACGCGCGCAAGCCATTCTGATGCGCGCGATTTGACTCTGACAGCTCATCTGCTGCGTGCACCCGGAAGTAGAAATCAAGCCCCGAAACAACACGGGGCTTGATGTGAATCACACCTCATCAGAATTTACGTCCGCTACCAGGGTCTTGTTCACCTCCTTTGCGCCCTGCTTCTGAGGCTTTATCTCTGTCGTCGGCAAAGTTACCGCCGCGACCACTTCCCTGGCCGCCGCTGGTCGAGCGATCCGCATCGGTGGATTGCCGACCGCCCGAAGCCTGGCCACCTTTCTGGCCCGACTGCGAGGCTTTGTCGCTGTCGTCGGTAAAGCTGCCTCCGCGTCCTGCGCCCTGACCACCGCCGGACATACGGTCAGCATCTTTTGACTGCTGTCCGCCTGAAGCCATGCCACCTTTTTGGCCAGCCTCAGAAGCCCGTTGTGGATCGTTGGCAAAATTACCGCTTGATGCCTCCCCGCCTTTCTTGCCGGCTTCTGAGGCTTTGTCCCGGTCTTTGCCAAAGTTTCCGGGGTTGTTGTTTCCAGTGTTAGCCATTTTTGTTCACCTCTTTCTCAAGGACGAGCGCGTGTGCTCGCCTTCAATTACGAGGTCATCAAAAATCGAAAGTTTGAACGAAAATGCCCCCCTCGGGACGGGCGGAATGGACTAGATAGTTCCCGAAAAATCTGTCCTGAGCGACTGGCGGCACAGTCACCGCCGATCACCCTGCGATTGGATTATTTTTCAAAAGAGTTCAGATTTTTACTAGGTTATAAAGGCTTTTGAATCCCGCGAACGTCGTGCATGGGAGGTCAGTCGATGACCGAACACATCGTCCATTTTCACTGCCAGATCGATCAGGGAACGACCGAGCGCTTCAGGGATTGTTGTCTTGAAGCCATCGATCAAGGTGCCACGTCGCTGCTGTTGAACCTGTCCACGTGTGGTGGCAGCACCAATTTCGGCTTCACGCTCTATACCTTCCTGAAGTCATTGCCGGTGCCGCTGTGCGCGATTAATGCGGGCAACATCGAATCGATGGGCATTATCATGTTTTTAGCAGCAAGCCGACGCATCACGTCGCCGCATGCGCGCTTCCTGATTCACCCCATGAACTGGTACTTCAGTCAAAAATCGGTCGACCATCAACGCTTGCGCGAATACCTGTCGAGCCTCGACAACGACCTCGCCCGCTATGTACAGATTTTCAACCTCGAAACCGCTGAAGCAGAAACCAAACTCGATATTTTCCATTGCCTTTCAGCGGAAGAGAAAGTCATCGCAGCCCACGAATCCCTGGCCTACGGCATCGCTCATGAGATGCAGCAGATGGTCTTCGCCGACGATGTCAAACACTGGAAAGTCAGCGGTGGTTGAGGTCACCGAGGCCGGTTAAGAAACCCGCAATCCTGTAGCAGCTGCGTTGTGGCGAGGGGATTTATCCCCTCGCCACAACGCAGCTACAGGGTAGGCGTCGCTATTGATCACAAGGCTATTGCGCCGTTTCCATCAGCAATTGGTCCACAACTTGAGATAGCGCTGCTGGATCATCCTCTCCACCGCTTGCGAGTAGGCTGATCCATGGCGTAGTCGACCAGTAATCGGCGCAGCACGGGAAAAAACACCCGACTCAAACGCTCCAGTGGGTCTGCTAAACACTTTGAATTTTTTTTGACGCGCTCACTCCTTTGTCTATGAACATAAGGAGGGGTCTCATGAACCGCACTGATCTCTTCGTCATCGAGTACAAGCTCCATGGAGAGCCGAGATCCTTCATCATCCGGGCAAAGACAATGTGCAATGCGGATGCTTGGCATTGGGCGAGCTGTGATGCCGGATTGGCGCCTATTCCAAGACCCGGGAAACCGCCGCTTAAAGTCGTATCCAAACCCCAGGCTGAGCGGTACGGCGTCACTGATGTGAAATGGCGCGAGTCCGCAACACTGGATTGGACGGATATTTCGCCTTCATGAACGGTCCGGAACGAAGAGTCATACTCGATTGATGCGCTGAACATCCTGCTGACACCGATTGCTGGCGAAAGGTAGACGGACTCATGTGTGCATTCGCCGCCAAGTCGTCCATGCGTAGCGCATGGCGAAAGTTAAGTTTCAGCCAGCGCGGTACTGTCATTATTGATTAAGCGCTGACTCCATTAGTGCGCGGATCGTGACGCCACAAGCGTCACGATTCCGTGTGCCTCCCGAACAAGACCCATCACTCAATCCTTCACGCGCAATCAACGCCCCCTGAATCTGTTATCGGCTCAGCCGATGAAAGCCTGCGATTTATCGATTTGAGCTGTTGTTGAGGGTCCTCGATCATGGGCCACCTTCAACAACAAAAATAAAGGCCCCGCCATGACTGCCCGCTTCCACAATCCAGTTGATACCCGCTTCGGCTGGAGCAGCCTTCTCGAACTTGCCGAAATCACCGAAAACCAGAAAGTCGCTCTTGTGACCTTTCCCGAAGCTCGTGGGCTGGGATTAGTGGATCGCATTCAGGACCTGCTGGGCGACCGATTGGTGTACATCATCGAGGATGTCCAGCCCAATCCGGACGTGGCCCAGTTACGCGAAACTTATGAGCGTTTTTGGCAGGAGGCCGGCGACTGCCATACGATCGTTGCCGTAGGCGGTGGCAGCGCCATCGATACCGCCAAGGCGTTGATCGTGGGTACCGAATCGGGTTGCTTCGATGAGTTGCTCGCGTTGCTGGCAACCGGTAAACCCTTCGTCCCGGCGCGCAGCAAGTTGCTGATTGCAGCCCCGACCACGGCGGGAACCGGCAGCGAAGTCACCCCATGGGCGACTATCTGGGACTCGGCCAGCCACAAGAAATACTCCCTGCACCTGGAATGCACCTGGCCCAAGGTGGCCATTGTCGATCCGCAGTTGATGCTGACGGTTCCGGCCGGAGTTACCGTTTCCACGGGCCTCGATGCCCTGTCGCATGCACTGGAGTCGATCTGGAACATCAACGCCAATCCGATTTCGGACACCTACGCTATCGCTGCCATTGAGGACATCCTGCACTGCTTGCCATTGCTGCGCCGTGATTTGTCCAACAAGGAGCTGCGCTCCAGAATGGCGCTCGCGGCACTCAAAGCCGGGATGGCATTTTCCAATACCAAAACTGCACTGGCCCATTCGATCTCTTACGAAATGACCCTGCGCTATGGCCTACCGCATGGCATCGCCTGCTCCTTCACCCTCCCGCTGGTTCTGGGCCTTGCCTGGGGCCATGACGAAGCACGCGACCGAACGCTTCAACGAATTTTCGGCAATGACTTGCACAAGGCCCAAAGCCAGTTGCGCGAGTTCTTGCACAGCCTCGACGTGAAAACCGAATTTGCCGACTACGGCGTCACGGCAATTGAGGCTGAAGAGATGATCAATTTCGCCATGCAAGGCGCACGCGGCAAGAATTTCATCGGTTCACAAGCGGCCTAGCATCCGCCAGCCCAACCAAGCACCGCCAGCGGCGTAACGAACCGCGACGATTTCCTGCTGCACCCACAAAAGAGTGCACCCTCCGACGCCATTCGGAGGGACCGAACAATAATAAGGAAAAGATCATGAATCGTGCCCAAACCATGCCAGGTATCGCAGCATCCACCTCGTCGTTTCGAGTCGCCCAGTGGCGCATGCTGCTGGCGGCGATGTTCTGTTATCTGTTTTTCTACACGGGACGGCAAACCTTCGGTTTTGCCATTCCAGGCATTCAGGCCGAGTTCGGCTTTACCAAGGAACACCTTGGGTGGGCATCGGCTGCGATGCTCTGGGCCTATGCCATTGGCCAGGCCATCAACGGCAACCTCGCCGACAAGTTCGGCGGCCGACGCATCATGACCCTTGGCGCCGTACTGTCCTGCGGCGCCAACTGGGTGACCAGCTTCGCCGGTAGTTTTTCCGCGCTGATCCTGCCCTGGGGCATCAATGGATACTTCCAGGCATTGGGCTGGGCGCCAGGCAGTCGATTGATCTCCAATTGGTGGAGCGCCGGTGAGCGCGGCAAGGTCTATGGCTTTTATGTGTTCGCCGCCGGTTGCGCCTCGGTCCTTTCTTACGTGACCTCCATCGTAGTGCTTGAGGTCATGCATCTGGAGTGGCGCTGGATCTTCCGGTTGCCCGTGCTGCTGATGCTGGCGGGTGGCATCATTTTCTACCTGGTGGCGCGTGAACGTCCGCAGGACATGGGTTTCGAGCCGCTCGCCGATACCGGCGTCGCCAATGCCGATGACAAAAATCATGAAGTGGCACACGGCGAAGTCGAAACCTCCGCGCAACGCTACAAAGCCGTGCTGAAGAACTTTCGTTTGATCATCGCTGCGGTGTCCCTGGGTTTTCAGAACGCCGCTCGCTATGGCTTGATCGTCTGGGTACCGGTGCACTTTCTGGGTGCCAACTGGAAAAGCGGCGACAGCATGATCGATCCGAAGTGGATCACGGTTGCCCTGCCAGTGGGCATGGCCATCGGCGCGCTCAGTAATGGATGGATATCGGACAAGCTGTTCGGCTCCAAACGCTACCTGGCGATCATGCTCTACATGTTCCTGGGGGCAGGCACGAGCCTGTGGATGTGGACCCTTGCACCTCATAGCGCGACCGGTCTTGTGGCGTTGTTCCTTTGCGGTTTCTTCGTCTACGGCCCGGCGTCGAGTTTCTGGGCGCTCTGCCCTGACCTGGTCGGCGCAAAGCGCGCGGGCACCGCAACCGGCGTAATGAACTTCTCGTCCTATCTGTTCGCCGGCCTGGCGGAACCGCTGATCGGCAGTATGCTCGACAGTACCGGCAACACGTCTTTGATCTTCATCGTGGTGACGGCTGCATGCCTGTGCAGTGCGGTGGTCGCACTGTTCATCAGACGTTGATCGCCCGGCACTTAGACTTGAATCAACAGCGGCGGCTCAGGAACAGGATCTTCTATGTACCAGTACCACAAGTGGCTACGTTCCTTTCATGCGGTGGCGAAGACCGGCAGTTTCACCCTCGCCGCCGAGTACCTGAGCGTTGGTCAGCCGACTGTCAGTGAACAGGTCAACGCGCTGGAGAAGAAGTTCTCCGTGGAACTCTTTCATCGTCGAGGCCGGTTTATCGAAATGAGTTCGGCGGGACACAAGCTCTATGCGATCACCCAGGGCCTGTTCGGCCAAGAGGATGAAGCCGTGCAACTTCTGCAAAGTTTCAAGCAACGCAAAACCGGGATGCTGCGCTTGGGCGCGGTCTCCCCGCCCATTGCGATGAACCTGACTTACGAATTGATGCAGCGGCATCCGGACATTGAACTGGAAACGTCGTTTTCTCCCGAAAAAGAGACGCTGGATCGGCTTTTCAACTTCGATATCGATGTGGCGATTCTTGCGCTCTCCGAATTCGACCAGCGCTTTGATACGCAGCTTTACCGACGCTATCCGATTATTGCGGTGGTTCGCGATGACCATCCCTGGGCCCGGCAGAAAGAGGTGTACGTCGAGCAGATCAGCGACGAAAAGTGGGTCCTTAGGGAAAAAAGCTCACGCACCCGGCAACTGGTGGAAGAAAGCTGCAAGCGTCTTGGCGTCGATCTGAACTGCGTCATGCAACTGAACAGTCGCGAGGCGATCGTCCACGCCATCGCCAAGGGCATCGGTATCGGTTTCGTGTCGGCCGTCGAGTACGCCGAAACGCCAGGCACCAAGCCGATCACGTTTGTCGATCACCCGTTTTCGATCGACTACCACCTGTGCTGCCTGGGTATTCGCAGAAACCGGCCGATGATCGCGGAGTTGTTCGACTCCAGCCCCATACCGACCACCTGATTCCGTAACGCGTTTCAACCATCAATAGGCTTACCTCCCGGTGACGGGAGGGACGGCCTTCCCCTACCCAAAATTGGAGATTCACCATGCACTACAAACAACCTTCCCAACTGCAAGCCGTGGTCCTGGACTGGGCAGGCACCGTCGTTGATTTCGGTTCCTTTGCACCGACTCAAATCTTCGTCGAGGCGTTCGGCGAGTTCGGCGTTGCCGTCTCCCTGGAAGAGGCCCGCGGTCCGATGGGCATGGGCAAGTGGGATCACATCCGCACCTTATGCAACCAGCCACAGATCGCCGAACGCTACCGTGCGGTCTTTGATCGCCTGCCGACCGATGAGGATGTCACCGCGCTTTACGAGCGTTTCATGCCGCTGCAGATCGAGAAAATCGCCCTGCACTCCGCGCTGATTCCTGGGGCACTGGACGCCATCAATGCGTTGCGCGACAAGGGCCTGAAAATCGGTTCGTGTTCCGGTTATCCGGCAGTCGTGATGGAGAAAGTTGTCGAGCTGGCGCGCAAAAACGGCTACGTCGCCGACCACGTAGTAGCAACCGACGAAGTGCCCAATGGTCGCCCGCACCCGGCCCAGGCGTTGGCCAATGTGATTGCTTTGGGGATCAGCGATGTCGCCGCATGCGTGAAGGTCGACGACACCTGGCCGGGTATTCTCGAAGGTCGAAGCGCCGGCATGTGGACCGTCGCACTGACCTGTTCCGGCAACGCACTGGGCTTGACCTACGATCAGTTCAAGGCCCTGCCCTCTGACAAACTGGCCGAAGAACGTGCCCGCATCACCAAGATGTTCGAAGGTTCTCGCCCGCACTACCTGATCGACACCATCGTCGAATTGCCGGCCGTCATCGAAGACATCAATGCCCGCCTGGCGCGCGGTGAAACCCCTCAAGGTTGCTGACGCCACCTGTTGAAACTGACAGTGGCCGTCCATGGACGGCCACAACTGAATCAATCGCGCGTATCGCATGGGTCATGTCTGTGGACCCACTGCTACCCCCTGCACCACGCCGCGTTCGGCGGCCTCGATGCTCGACCACCCTCTTCGTTCGCCCCAACCGCAGATGTCTGAAATATATGAAGAGTTACCGCTCTGGATGCATTGTTCAAATCGGTTGATTCGAGGTCTGTATCGGCCAAATCGATACGCGCTACTAATAAGCTCAGCTTATTTATGAAATACAATAAAACGATTTTTCTTATTTGTAATTCATTGTTTATATCCACCCATGCATCACTCCTCACCACAAAAACAATACCGCCGGAGAAGATCATGACCAAAGCCGAATTCCCTGCCCCGCAGCCGCTTGCAACGCCAGCAATGGGCGAACCCTATCTACTGACCCCAGGCCCGCTCACCACCTCCAAAGCCACCAAGGAAGCGATGCTCCGCGACTGGGGATCATGGGACGGTGCCTTCAATCAGGTCACCGCTGAAGTTCGCCAGAAATTGCTGAGCATGGCTGGCGTAGAGGACGACAGCTTCGCCTGCGTGCCTCTGCAAGGTAGCGGCAGCTACTCGGTTGAAGCCGCTCTGGCCACCGCCATCCCGCGTGATGGCAAAGCCTTGGTGCTGATGAATGGCGCCTACGGCCAGCGCGCCACCAAAACCCTGGAATATCTCGGCCGCGCCTTCATTTCTCTGGACAAGGGCGACTACCTGCCACCGCAGCCCGATGAAGTTGATGCCCTGCTCACGGCCAATCCAGACGTGACCCATGTGTTTTTGGTTCATTGCGAAACCAGCTCCGGCATCCTCAACCCGCTGCGCGAGATCGCCGACGTGGTGAAGGCCCACGGCAAGAGCTTGATCATCGACGCCATGAGCACCTTCGGCGCTGTGCCGGTGACCGTCAATGAAATCGCCTTTGATGTGCTGGTGTCTTCGGCCAACAAGTGCATCGAGGGCATCCCGGGCTTCGGCTTCGTGATCATCCGTCGCAGCGTACTGGAGTCCGCCAAGGGTCGCGCCAACTCGTTGTCCCTCGACCTCTACGAGCAGTGGATCTACATGGAGCGCACCGGTCAGTGGCGCTTCACTCCACCGACCCACAGTGTGGTGGCGTTTCACAAAGCGCTCGAACAGCACGCAATTGAAGGCGGTGTGCAAGGTCGTCAGGCGCGCTATACGCGCAACCGCGACGTGCTGGTGAGCGGCATGCGTGAACTGGGATTCCGCACCCTGCTGGAAGACTGCTGGCTGTCGCCGATCATCACCACGTTCTTTTGCCCCGAGCATCCGAACTTTGAGTTCATGCGTTTCTACGATGAGCTCAAGACCCGCCAATTCATCATCTACCCGGGCAAGCTCACGCAGGCCGAAAGCTTCCGCATCGGATGCATCGGTCAGATCGACGAATACATCGTTCACCAACTGCTGCGTGCCATTGCTGACAGCCTCGTGGCGATGGGCGTGGACATGCCAAAACCGGCAGCCTGACGACCCCTTTCAAGATCCCTGCCGATTCGAGCATAGGTGCAATGGGTAGCGCCTCTGGGCGGGGATCTTTTTTTAAACCATGGATTCGGTGACGTATCGCTCGGCAGCGCCGGGCAGGAGTCAGCGACCGCAGTCATTCATAACTTGAAGCCTGATGCCATTCTCGCGGCCATCTGATCGATGCCGTGCGTCTGGACAGACTTGTGCACCGAAAACAAAAACAAAAACCGACCAATTTGCGCTGTCTGGCACCACATACGGGATCAGTACACCATGAACAACACGACAAGCCCTCTCGCAAGCGGCTGGAAATCTCTTCAGCGTTGGCGCGTGCAGATTTTTCTGATCACTTGGGTGGCTTATGCCGCCTTCTACTTCACCCGCAAAGCGTTCTCTGTCGCCAAACTTGGTATTGGCGAAGACCCAAGCTTCATGCTCGAAAAGGCCATGATGGCCAATCTCGACGCCCTTTACCTGACCGCTTATGCCGTGGGCCAGTTTCTTTGGGGCAACTTCTCTGACCGTTTCGGCCCAAGAGTCGTGGTACTGAGCGGTCTCGTCGTCTCGGCCATAGCAGCACTGCTCATGGGTACCTACGCCACCTTACCGATATTCGTCTCCTGCATGCTGGTACAAGGTCTGGCTCAGTCCACCGGCTGGTCAGGTCTATGCAAGAACGTCGGCAGTTTCTTCAGTACAGGCGTGCGTGGCCGCGTGCTGGGGTACTGGAGCACCTCTTATGCCTTTGGCGGGATGGTGGCCACTCCGTTTGCCGGTTGGTGGGCCTACAACGCCTACCACGACTGGCGCATAGCGTTCATCAGCAGCGCCGTCGTGGTGCTGGTGGTGGCGGTGTTGTTCTTTTTCCTGCAACGCAACCAGCCGGAAGACGTAGGTCTGCCGCCTGTCGAGATCGAGATCGAACCCGTCAGCAATGTCGTCGTTCCGCGCGAAAGCATGTGGGCTGGCTTGCGCACCGTGATGAAAAATCGAACCGTGCTGGTTCTCGGCCTTGCCTATTTCATGCTCAAACCCGCGCGCTACGCCATCCTCCTGTGGGGCCCGGTCATCATCTACGAACGCATGCCCGAGATTGGCAAGGTCGCATCCGCCATCGTCCCGACCTCCTTTGAACTGGCGGGACTGATCGGTCCCATCCTCATCGGTATCGCATCAGATAAATACTTCGGCGCCCGTCGTATACCGGTGTGCGTCCTCAGCCTGGTGGTCCTCACCGTTTGCCTGGCTCTGTTCGTTCCCGCCATGCAAAGCGGAAGTCTGTACCTGGTGGTCGGCCTGCTGTTCATGATGGGCCTGACGCTCTACGGGCCGGACTCGATGATCAGCGGCTCCGCGGCCATCGACTTCGGCAGCAAGGACGGAGCGGCGTCCGCCGCAGGTTTCGTCAACGGTTGTGGTTCGGTCGGTGCAGTCCTCGGTGGCCTGCTGCCGGGTTACTTCGACACCATCACCGTGTTCATGGTGTTCACCGGCGCTGCACTCCTGGCCATCTTGATGTTGCTGCCGTTTTGGAACAGCCGCCCGAAAACTGTGGAAAGCCAACTGTCTGTCTCGATCCCGGTACAACCGGTCATCGTCGGCACCAACTCCTGAACTCGTCGTACCCACTTACCCTTCGCTGGAGCGATCATCATGAACTACAAACAACCTTCCCAACTGCAAGCCGTGGTCCTGGACTGGGCGGGCACCGTCGTTGATTTCGGTTCCTTCGCACCGACTCAAATCTTCGTCGAAGCCTTCGCCGAGTTTGGCGTAGCGGTTTCCCTGGCCGAAGCCCGTGGACCGATGGGCATGGGCATGGGCATGGGCAAGTGGGACCACATCCGCACTTTGTGTAACGAGCCTCAGATCGCCGCACGTTACCAGGCCGCCTTCGGTCGCCTGCCGACCGATGAGGATGTCACTGCGCTTTACGAGCGCTTCATGCCCTTGCAGATCGAAAAGATCGCCCTGCACTCGGCGCTGATTCCTGGTGCACTGGATACGATTGATGCCTTGCGCGACAAGGGTCTGAAAATCGGTTCGTGCTCCGGTTACCCAGCGGTGGTCATGGAGAAAGTCGTCGAGCTGGCGCGCAAAAACGGCTACGTCGCCGACTACGTCGTGGCGACTGACGAAGTGCCCAATGGGCGTCCGCACCCGGCTCAGGCCTTGGCCAATGTGATTGCTTTGGGGATCAACGACGTCGCCGCTTGCGTCAAGGTCGACGACACCTGGCCCGGCATTCTCGAAGGTCGAAGCGCCGGCATGTGGACGGTCGCGCTGACCTGTTCCGGCAACGCACTGGGCCTGACCTACGAAGAATTCAAGGATTTGTCCCTGGAGGAATTGGCCGAGGAACGCGCGCGCATCGTCAAGATGTTCGAAGGCTCCCGCCCGCACTACCTGATCGACACCATCGTCGATCTACCGGCCGTCATTGAAGACATCAATGCGCGTCTGGCACGCGGAGAAACGCCTCAGGGTTCCTGATCCCGCACGGCTTGTGTAACTGACAGCGGCCGTCTCACGGGCGGTCGCAACCAAAAAACAACAAGAGAACCTCGCCATGAACTACGCCCACCCTGGCACTCCAGGTGCCATCGTTTCCTTCAAGTCCCGTTACGGTAACTACATCGGCGGCGAGTTCGTCGCACCGGTCAACGGTCAGTACTTCACCACTACCTCGCCGGTGAATGGCCAACCGATTGCCGAATTCCCGCGTTCCAGCGCCGAAGACATCGAAAAAGCCCTCGACGCTGCCCATGCGGCGGCCGATGCCTGGGGCAAAACCTCGGTTCAGAACCGCTCGCTGGTGCTGCTGAAAATCGCCGACCGTATCGAACAGAACCTCGAACTGCTGGCCGTCACCGAAACCTGGGACAACGGCAAAGCTGTGCGCGAAACCCTCAACGCCGACATCCCGCTGGCCGTCGACCACTTCCGCTACTACGCCGGTTGCATCCGTGCGCAGGAAGGCAGCTCGGCCGAAATCAACGAACACACCGCGGCCTATCACTTCCATGAACCGCTGGGCGTGGTCGGGCAGATCATCCCGTGGAACTTCCCGATCCTGATGGCCGCCTGGAAACTCGCCCCGGCCCTGGCGGCCGGTAACTGCGTGGTGCTCAAGCCGGCCGAACAAACGCCGCTGGGCATTACCGTGCTGATGGAGCTGATCGGTGACCTGCTGCCACCGGGCGTGCTGAACGTGGTGCAAGGCTTCGGTAAAGAGGCCGGCGAAGCACTGGCCACCAGCAAACGCATTGCCAAGATCGCCTTCACCGGCTCGACCCCGGTCGGCTCGCACATCATGAAATGCGCCGCCGAAAACATCATTCCGTCCACCGTGGAGCTGGGTGGCAAGTCGCCGAACATCTTCTTCGAAGACATCATGAAGGCCGAGCCAAGCTTCATCGAAAAAGCCGCCGAAGGCCTGGTGCTGGCGTTCTTCAACCAGGGCGAAGTCTGCACCTGCCCTTCCCGCGCCCTGGTGCAGGAATCGATCTACGACGACTTCATGAAAGTCGTGATGAAAAAAGTGCTGTCGATCAAACGTGGCGACCCGCTGGACACCGACACCATGGTCGGCGCCCAGGCGTCCGAGCAGCAATTCGACAAAATCCTCTCGTACCTGGAAATTGCCAAGGGCGAAGGCGCCGAGCTGCTGACCGGTGGCAAGGTGGAAAAACTCGAGGGCAACCTGGCGACCGGGTATTACATCCAGCCGACCCTGCTCAAGGGCACCAACAAAATGCGCGTGTTCCAGGAAGAAATCTTTGGCCCGGTGGTGAGCATCACCACCTTCAAGGACGAAGCCGAAGCCCTGGCCATCGCCAACGACACCGAGTTCGGCCTGGGCGCCGGCCTGTGGACCCGCGACATCAACCGCGCCTACCGCATGGGCCGCGCGATCAAGGCCGGTCGTGTGTGGACCAACTGCTACCACCTGTACCCGGCGCATGCCGCGTTCGGCGGTTACAAGAAGTCCGGCGTGGGGCGTGAAACCCACAAGATGATGCTCGATCATTATCAGCAGACCAAAAACCTGCTGGTGAGCTACGACATCAATCCGTTGGGCTTCTTCTGATTCGGCGCGATACCGCGTAACGGCTATCGCGGGCAAGCCTTGCTCCTACAAGAGCATGGCTTGCCCGCGATGGCGTCCTCAATGACACACCGAACATTCAAGGACTGGATGCCCTGCTCCCCTTGATCGATCCTTTGGAGTCCTCGATGAAAATCCGTTACAAGGTGAGCCTTGTGGCTGCTTGTGTGTTGTTCGTGACAACCAGTTTGCTATCGCTGGTTCAGGTAGAGCAGATACGTACGATTTTGCGTCACCAGGTCGAGGCGAGCATCTCCGAATCGAGCAACGCGGTGGCACGTCAGATCGAAAACTGGCTGAACGGCAAACTTCGCTTGATTGACTTAGCGGCCCAGGCCATCGACAGCCAGTACAGCCCAGAAGCCACCCAACGCATTATCGAATCCCCAATATTGCAGGACCAATTCGAAGTGGTATTCGGTGCCCTTCAGTCCGATGGAAAACCCATCAAGAACAACGCATCCTGGAACCCGAAACCTGACTATGATGGTCGCTCGCGACCTTGGTACGCGACCGGCAAGGCGGGCAGCCAGGCCGTTTTAACCGAGCCCTACAAGGCCTCGACCTCCAACGAAATCCTGATCTCGGTCGTCACCAGGATCAGCGATGCGGGTCAGTTTCTTGGCGTACTGGGTGGTGACATCCGCCTGAACACAGTTGCCGAGGCCATCAATACACTGGATTTCGGTGGGGCCGGTTATGCATTCTTGCTGAGCAAAAATGGCAACATCATTTCCCACCCGGACGCTGAACTGAACGGCAAACCCTACAGCCAGCTTTTCGCCGGCAGCGTTCTGCCTCTCGACAGTCAGCTTCAGGAAGTCAGCAGCGGTGGGAAGTCCCTCCTGGTGTCCTTCATTCCGCTCTCCAATCTCAAGGGCATGGATTGGTACATCGGTGTGGTGCTGGATCAGGACATCGTGATGGCCGCAGCCCACATCCTGAGTTGGCGGGCCGTCATCGGTACCGGCCTGGGCGTGCTGATCAGCCTGTTGGTGTTGGGCCTGCTGGTCAGGCGGCTACTGCGGCCCCTGGATCAACTCAAGGATTCGTTGGCCGACATCAATCGCGGAGAAGGCGACCTGACCCGCCAACTGCCCGTGGTCGGCAATGATGAAATTGCGCTGGTCGCCGGGGAGTTCAACCAGTTCCTGCAGAACCTGAAAACACTCATTGGCGATGTGAAAAACAGCTCGCAACACGTCCGCGAGAGCACCACAGCGACGTCGTGTGAAGCGGATCAGGCAGCCAACCGCGTACAGGTTCAATTGCAAGAACTGGATCAACTGGCCACCGCCATGACCGAGATGGCCTCGACCGCCGAGGATGTGGCGCGCAACGCTCAAGCCGCGGCCGAGGCGGCAGTCGCTGCCAACGAGGAAACAGCAGACGGGGTAGCCCTGGTCTCCAGGTCGACGGGGGCGATCAAGCGGTTGGCTGAGGAGATGGACGCCACCGGTCATGCGATCAATGAGTTGTCCACGCTCAGTCAAAGCATCGAATCCATCGTCGCGGTCATCACCAGCATCGCCGACCAAACCAATTTGCTCGCGCTCAATGCAGCCATCGAGGCGGCGCGTGCCGGCGAATCGGGACGCGGTTTTGCCGTGGTGGCTGATGAGGTGCGCTCACTGGCTTCGCGAACCCAGCAATCCACGCAGGAAATACGCGAGATGATCGACCAGTTGCAGACGGGCGTGAAACACGCCCAAGTGCAAATGCAGCAGAGCCGCGACACGGCCAGCAAGACGGCCGGGGATGCCAATGCAGCCAATGAAACCCTCGAGCGCATCCGTGAGGCGATTTATCGGATCAATGACATGAACCTGCAGATTGCCGCGGCGGCTGAAGAACAAAGCGCCACGACCGAAGAAATCAATCGCAACACGACCAATATCCGCGACATCAGCCTTGAAGTATCCGGCAGTGCGGACAAACAGGTTCGTCAATGTTCAGTGATGGTGGACCACGTCGGCCAGCAGGACAAACTGCTCAGTCGCTTCCGGATTTGAGTGTTGCAATGGCCCGAACGCTTGGGCTCCAAACCCGTTACAGACCACAAGAACAACTATTCCACCGAGGTAACAAAGATGAGTGCGGCTTCTCTGTATCCCGTTCGTCCCGAGGTTTTGGCCAACACGCTGACTGACGAGGCGACCTACAAGGCCATGTACCAGCAGTCGGTCGTTA